>JAHIUF010000062.1 GCA_018817005.1 Nanobdellota archaeon | reverse complement strand
TTGTCGCTTGCTCTTTTTATCAAGTTAGGTTGTTCTTCCACTTTGTTTGCGATTGTTGTACTTTGTGTTTTCATGTTTTTCAGTAATCCGTTGTTATTTATAAATTTTTTTATATTATTTACCGCATAGTGGTTAAAATCGAAAGATTTATATATTAACTTTCGTTTCCTCAATTAAATCGTTACTACTAACGAGTTAAAATTATTGGGAGATGAAAACATGATGGGAAGAATTGCTAAAAAGTTATTATCATATAAAATTATGACTGATATTGTCAATACGAAAAGAAGAAAAAATACTGATGAAACAATGGGGGGAAAACTAATGAATGATATGGAAAATCCTTTGAAAACAAAATGGTCTCAGGCTAAAAAGAAATTATTTGAGAGAATAACTGCTCCAAATTCAGATTCAGGAAAAGGAGAAAGCATCGGATACAAAGCAGGAATAGGAATTTATCGCATGGGAAATAATATTATAAAAAAAGTAATAGACACCCCACTAGATGCGATAATGGACAAAAGCGGTGAAAGAATGTTAAGTGTTGCAGAAAGAACAATAACACAACCACTAATACCACATCTCGATCAAATAACAACAGAATTATCAAAAGAATATGCTTCTCAAGGAAAAGAATCAAAACAAAAAACAATAGGTGGATTTTCATATACCTTTGAAAGAAACAAAGATCATATAGAAATCTGCTATACAGAAAAACCAGACACATCAGAAAATCTTGAAAGAGCACTAATAATTGGTTCACCAACAAAAATTCAAAACAAAGAAGCTGTTCTAAAAACACTAATAACAGATTTTGTAACAACTGCTCAAAACATGATAGACAAAAACTATCTTAACTTTACAATGAAAACAAACCTTGAGTTAGCAGGAGCAAAATACAAGCGAATAGTTAACCTGCAAGAAGATGGCATGTTAAATATAGTATATGAATCAAAAAAACGAGGAGGGCTTCAAATAGGGTACAAATTTAATCTAAAGAAGTTCCAAGAAAATCATTATAATAAAGAGAGGTAATAAAATGAATACAAACAAACAAACCACTACTGAAAAACTTAAAATTGCTACAGGTGTAGCTGCAAAAATAATACAACAATCTTATCACAGAATAAAAAAAAGCGATAATACCTTTGATGCAGTAAAAAGTGAACTAGGAAATTTCACAAGAGGCGTTTCAAACAGTGTAAAAAATGGAACAAAAAAAGCCGTAAAAAAATCTGCAAAAAAAACAGGTAACGCTCTTTGGAATAAAATAAAACAAACACCAGAAAAATTTGCAGATAAAATTACCAACATAAATTTTGGCGCAGTTGAAAATGATGAACTAATCGCTGGAACAGTTGGAAGATTTGTGGGCAAATCCATAGATGGAACATTTGCTGTGGCTGGCAATGTGGTTGATAGAGGCACTGATTTAATAGATTACCTCGAAAGAAAACAACAATTCAAATCAATAGTTCCAGGATATAAAACAATTAGAAACATAATAAAAGAATCATTTTTTGGCGATAGTGTTGTTTCAGGAACTTATGAAACAAAAGGATTTACCTGTACTATATATAAAGACAAAAAGACCAGTGTTTTAAAAATAAATAATTCTAGCATAAAACCAGAACAAACAGAATCCAACACTTTAATCAAAGCAAAAGGAATGTTTGATTTTATTCATAAAACAGTAAAAGATGTTGCTGAACAAGTAACTTCTGGAAAGAAACTATCAGAAGTATATAAAGAGAAAAAGGAATCTTTAGCTTCTCAAAAAAGTCTTTCTGAAGCAATTAATGCAAATAATGTGTTCTTGAAACAATTGGACTTTTCAGCTCAAAAATTCATGGATCTTACTGATATGATAAAAGGAAACACAGAAGACCCGTCAAAAGCTTACACTATTGAAGATTTAAGAGTTGAACTTATAGGTTTGAGAGAGGGAATAAATCAGATTTATGATACAATAAGTGACTGTTTAGTGAGTGAAAAAATATCTGTTCACAAAAATGATGTTACAGATTTTTTGAAAGAAAAAGTTGACAAGTATGATTCTGTAATCAGAAATCTGGAACAAGTTCAAGAAATAAAGAAAGATGAAACTCAAGAAAAACCTGAAGTTGTTGAAACTGCAAAAGTAAAATCTGATTACGCAATGTCAGCAACAGCATTAAAAAAAGAAGTTCAAACGGTTGCTATTGATTTTAATCATCTATATCAAAGTGTAGTTACAGATATACAAACTGATTGTCCTGAGGAAATTGTACCTGAACATGAAACAGTAGAACAAATGTACAAAGTAATACATCAAGAAGTTCAAGTTGCAAAAAAAGGAAAAATAAAAAACCCTGAAAGATTTGGAGCGACAATAGACTTGTTGTTTGAAAACATCAGAGAAAAAGTGATTGAACTTAAAGAAGAGGGTGTCATAGAACAAGAAAACGTTCCTGTACAAATTGAGATGGGGAAGAAAAAGTTAGCATATAAGCTGTCTACAATTCTAAATGAGAACACTTTGAAAGTAGAATTCTCACCGAACAAAAAAGGTAGAGACCCGTATGTGTTGCTAACTCAGGATTATGTGATACAAAAATAGATATTTAGAAAAAAATAAAAAAAATATTTTTTGGAGGACAAAAAATGACAAGAAAATTTTTCGGAAAACAAAACAATAACCTGTACAAAAATAATGGATCAGGAAAAACATTAGCAGATTATGTTGGAACTGTGAAAACACAGTCTAGTGGAATAACAGCTAAAACTATAGAAGCAGGTGGAAACGCATATGGCTTTTTGGAAAGAAATATTCTTTCAAATATGAAAGGATACACACCTGAAGTAGGTAATCATGTAAAAAAAGCAGTTGGATATACCGCATTAGGTACAGTGGCATTTATAGCAAATGCAATTCCAGTAATCACCCTAATTCCATTTTTACCATGGATTGGTGTTGCAGGAGTAGGATTTGGTATTTACAAAGGAGTAAAAGCAATTGGTGCAGTAAAGAATGATTCTACAAATCCAAATTATGTACCTAAGAAAGATAGAAAACTGATATTGTGATTTAAATAGATTAGCAGGTGGTGAAAAAAAATGTCAAGAACAAACAAAAGTGGGAGTACTGCAATTGCAATTAATTATAATTCTTTAGAAAATTTGTCAAAAGAAAAGATTGCAGAAGTAAAGAAAATTCATGGATTGGATTTATCAGATTCTGATACCATGGTTGCACTTCAAAAATTTAATGGGCAGGCAAACGAACAAGTGGATTTAGATAGTGTGATTAACACATTTAATGCAAACGTTATTTCAATGGATCAGCAGCAAAGAAAAGATACTAATTCCTTGAAAACAATGATAAAAGGAGCCACATCAGGTAATTTGGCACTTTTAAAACAAGGAATTGCTGCATTGCCATTTATTGGAAAAACAATTGTTCCATTCAGATCTTATAGTGATTTATTAGTAGGTCAATTACATGAAGTGAACGAAAGCATAGATGCAATTGCTGAACAAATAAATGAATCAGAAATAGCAGTATCAACAGTTCAACAACAAATGGATGATGCTCGTTCTCAAAGAGATGAATTCAGAGCCAAAAAAGATAACTATAAAATAGAAGTTATTGACGTACGAGAACGTTTGAGTGTTGTTCAAACCAAATATGATACCTTAAGACTTCTTGTTGATAGAAGTGACTTGTCTCGCGCAGAAGAAAAAACTCTTGTAAATATGATTGGTAAGACGAGGTTGACAAAATCTGATGATGTATATATAAATGCACATGATAAAAAAATAGATTTAGAGGACGAGTTATTTAAAGCTCAGCAAAGACTTGATACTTGTATATCAGTAATACACAGTGCTACAAATAACATTGAATTTTTATCATCTTATAAGCTTCAAACTCAGGCACAGATAAAGCTGGCAACAAATCTTTACAATAATCTTTATATGAAGATGGAAGCAATAGAGCCGAACGTGAAGAAACAGATGCAGCAGATAAAACTTTCAGAAACAGTTTTCATGGGAACAAAAGCAATGAATGATTTACAAAATCTTGCAAATGGTTTATTAGTTACTGTTAGTGAGATAAATTCAAATGCAGTGGAAGTTACAAGTATTATAAAAGGTGACTTTTACGACGAAAATGTTCTTGCATTTGCAAATAGTTGTTCAAGAGAATTAGATGCAAAAATGCAGATGGCTGCAACGATGAATCTTATTAATGATGAAGTGCCAGGTATAACATTAACAGATGCATATACAATTCTTGGAGTCACGTATGGTTCTGAACAGGAAGTAATAAAAAAGGCTTACAGAAAACAAGCCATGAAACTGCATCCTGATAAAAATCCAAATGATTCTCGGGCTGAGCAACAATTTAATCTGGTGCAAGAAGCTTATAAAAAGATATCTGTAACTCAGTTTGAAAATCTTCCTACAGCTAAGGATTTGAGTGATTTGACACAGCCAGATGTAAAAGGACAAGAATAATCTTGTTCAATTTTTTTTTAAACTTTAAACTAAAAGGTAGTTTGAAATGAGCAAAAGATACATATTGGAAGGTGAACCAGTCGAGACAAGTCTATTTTCACTTTCTGGCAAGGAAAAAGAAGATTACTTGGTTTCTCTAGATAAGAGTCTAGAAACAATGGCTGAATTTGATACGGATATGAAATCAGATATTGAAAGAGTAAGACGAATAGTTAACTTCTTTTCATTTGATGACCAATATGGTAAATTTGAATCGATGAAAATCGATGCAGAGTCAGGATTTCCTTTTTTAACATCAATACAAAAATTGCTGATAAATAAAAACAAAGCAGAATCAGTGTTAGAAAAATATGATGAACCTGAGGATATACGGAAAAAAATTGCGAATTCTTGCTATGAGAATAATTTTGACTTAGAAAAATTGCAAACAACTCTTAAAATAGTTGATTTTTATCAAGCATTATTAAACTCTGAATTGTTTCATAATGTGGAATCAACCCTGACAGATGTTAAAAGACTTACTGATGTTGATAACGAAAGTACAAGATATACAGTCAATGTCAAAGGCTATGATGGTACAAAGATGTCATGGATTTCATATAACCTTGAATTATTCCAGAAAAAGGAGAAAAGTATTTTTCTAAAAAACGATGCTTTAACAAAGGATTTTAACGCAAAATTCAGTTTTTGTTTTGGACTGGGAGTAAAAGACGTTTACAACCTATTAAGAATACGAAATATTAGACCAGGATTTATATCAAGAACCGAACTAACAGGTTTTTATTTTTTAGGAAAAGAAAATCCTGAAGAATTTAATACGATTCTAATGAACAAGCCAAACGCTACAATTCTTAAACTACGTTATAATAGTATTGAAGACACCGATCTTATCTTATCAGAAGAACTGGATAAAGATGTTTTGAAAAAAGATTATGACGGTGAATTTCTAAACGAGACTAAATTATATTTTGTTGCAACACCTGATGTTTTAGAAGAATTAGAATATCATTGCAAAAGGCAAAAATTTGATTATAAAATTAAAACGATTGGTAGAGAAAAAAATGAATGAGGAAAAATTATTAAAATTAACAGGCGATAAAAAAGCTAATTATACTTATTTCCTTGTTAATGCATTAGGAGTTAAGCCATATAAGGCTTACTCGGTTGATATAATTCATGTAGATAAACAAGGATTTTCACCAGAAATAGCTGAAGCTTTGCAAGATGAAAATTATCTTAAAAATCACGTAGTAATTTTTTCTCAGAAACAAAAGAGTTATGATTTAATAGGACCGTCTTATTCTATTGCTAATAAACTGTTGGACAGGGTTTATGATGAGTGCTCTCAGTTAATAAGCGATGTTTCAGAAAAAGAATTATTATATGGATTGTTCGATGTGAGCATCAATTTTCAAAATGAAGAACTCGAAAAAAAAGTCGGGTTCAATCTTACAACTGCTCTGACAAAACATGTTTCTAAAAAAGAATTATTATTTTTAGAGGATAATGAAACAAGCAATCCTGAAGGATTGTACATACAGTTTCATCTCAATACAGTAGAAGATTCTGTTGAAAAAATGAAAAAAAGCATTAGTGCGATAGAGTCAATGATAGATAGTAATCATAATTGTTTAGATAAAAAGTTCTTAAAAGAATTACAAAAATTATACAGCCCTTTATATGAGCTGTATGGAAATATCAGGCGTTTTAAAGATTTGCCAAAAGGAGTATCCATTGAAAAAGAGACAGTCATAAAATATCAAGATTCAAAACAAAAAGTCTTTGCAATCTATAATTCCAAGAAAAAGAATGTGAGTATTATTTCTTTTGGAGATAAAATAGGTGTTGTTAATAATTCTGATTTTTTAAAGAAAAACCAAAAAATAAGATTTGCCTCTGATGAGAATCTTGGTGCAATATTGGATGTTTTGGTTGAAAACGGCTTTATGGAATTTAATAAAAAAGCCGGTGAAAACAGAATGGAAGAGATTGAAGATAACATTCTAATTAAATATGGTCATCGATTACTCAGAGAAGCAGAAGAAATAGGTTTAAAAGAAAAAAAGCTTCTCGGAGAACACCTCGTAAATAAACAAATTTCTCGCATGGAAAGATATAGGATTTTTCGAAGAGAATCAGATCTCAGATCCGAACTTAATGACCACTGGGATTTGTTAAAAGAAGTCATCTATAAGGATTTGTCTGTTAATCATTTACCGCTAGAGCTTAAACTTCCATTCATAGGTGATTCGACTCAAAATCCTTTGATAAAAGAGATAATTGCCAAAATTGATCCTACAAATTTTGTATATACTCAAAGGAATGATTCTGAAAACTTTAAAGAATATTTCAAGAAAGCAGATGATGATACGAAAAAGATGATTCTTACTCGGTTCGAAAGAACTGATGATGAAAATCTCAATCCAGAGGTCATTGAATGGTTGCAGATGAACTTTATTTCTTTGCTTCCAAAAAAATTCAAAATAGAAGAAAATATTTCCCAGTATGATAGATTTAGTGAACTCGAAGCAGTAGTTGACAAATTAGATTTAAACAAAAAAAGATGGGGGGAGGCCTGATTATTATGAATATTTCTGATGTTAATAATCGTCGTAAGTTGGAGTTGCAGGCTAATGCTTTGAATGTTTTGAGGGGCTTAGTTGGTCAGTTTCAGCGTCCTGAGCAGTATATTCGTGAGATTGTTCAGAACTCTTTGG
>JAHIUF010000061.1 GCA_018817005.1 Nanobdellota archaeon | reverse complement strand
TCTAAAAAAACCGAAACAAGCAAAAATCAAAGATTTTTGGAGTTTCAGTCTAAAAAAACCGAAACAAGCAAAAATCAAAGATTTTTGGAGTTTCAGTCTAAAAAAACCGAAACAAGCAAAAATCAAAGATTTTTGGAGTTTCAGTCTAAAAAAACCGAAACAAGCAAAACACCTAAAAAAATGTGTTTTGGGCTTCGATTATCTTATAAAAATCGAAACATTTAAATATACTTACTTATTAGTAGTAACAAAATAAAGCTATTTTAATAGAAAAACGAGGTAAAATAAAATGGTTGAAACAAACATGAACACGAAATATCAAGAAATATTGAACAAATACAGTGTAACTGATGAACCAACATCACAAGAAAAAGTCGACGAAATATTTGATCAACAAAGCATACAAAGAATGCAAGAAAATAATAAGAAACAAGTAAGAATTAGTAACATATCAAATGTCGAACAAAATAAAGTTGATGGCGTAACAGCAATAGCAAATGTCCAACACAACATGGCTGAAATGGCATTAGAACATGGTAAACTTGATGGTGATATGAGAGATCTTATAAGATCATTTTCAAGTGAAGATAAATTATTCACAAAAGGAGAACTTTTCAGAATAAAATTATACGATTTAATCGGAAGACATAATAAAGCAAACGCTATGAAGCGGAATATTGCAACACGCACCTACAAAACAATAAATATCCTTGCAGACAAAGTTTCAGAAATTGCAGTAGAAACATTTGAAACATCAAAAGATGCAAAAAACAAAATAGAAAGTCTACTAAATATGAACGTTGCTGAAAGAAAAAGATTAAATTATAAGTTCGTAGAATTTTTGAGAGGAGGAACATATTCAACATCAGATCTTACAATAGCAGAAAAAGAAGCAAATAAGATACAAGCAGAATTAGATGAAATGGAGAAAGTTATATCAGGCTATGAAAAACAAATAAAAGTTGCAAGAGCAAATGAAGACACTACAAAAGTAGAAGAACTTGCAAACCAAATGGATAATCTTATGACTATTCAGCAAAAAATCATGGATGGACAACTAGCATCAGACGGAATTGTATCAAAGATTAGACGAGAACTATTAGGCTCTGCATCAGGAGTACAAACAGCAAGAGACGCAATTGCATCAGCAAAAGTGAACTATCAAGCATTAACACTGCTAGTAGATATTGCTAGTGAAACAGAAACAAAATACAAACACTCAGTAGATATGATATTAAATCAATACAAAGAACAAGCACAAATAGCATACCTATCATTTCAACAAGGAGATATGAAAAATGTACTTGCAAACATATCACAACAATCACAAGATATGATGGAAGCATTACCAACACTATTATCAAACCTTGCAAGAGAAAGTTATGAGTTTTTTACAGCACCATTCTATGACTCGGCAAGAGCAAAAAGTCTTGAAGAAACAATAAGAGTGACAAAAAACACATACAACAAGATGAAAGTAGATTGGGCTGCTGGTGAAATGACTATTAAAAAAGAAGACGTTTCAGAAGGACCACACTACTCAGTAAACGAGTAAACACATAATTTTATTATTTTTTAATTTTTTAATTTTTAAAAAGAGGTATTAAAAATGCAACAGATCCCCACAAGCATTACTGTCAAGGACAAAGAAAAAGAAAGATGTTTATCTCAACTAGATAATTATCTAACAGTTCTATCAAAAAACTTGAAAGGGGAACTTGAAGAAAAGCAACTGAAAATTCTAGAAACAATCGGTGACCAATACGGACGAATGCGTTCTCATGTAATAACCTATGAACAATTATCAAACATGGTAGAACAAGTACGACAAGAATACCGTTGGTTGGCAACACAAACGGACACAGATAATCCTGAAAATAACAGGTCTTATTTCAAAGAAATAGACATGAACACAGAAACAGGAATGCCATACCACACAGAAATAATCAAACTAAACAGATTAAAAGAACAAGCACAAAATAAATTAATAGAACTACCAAGTTACAACGAGGCATATAAACTACTTGAAAACATAATAATGCAAGATTTGATTGAAATAGAAAACGTACCAAACAAAATAAAGGAAATACAAGAACTCGCAATGAACAGGAATTACTTTGAACAATTAAAAGATACAGAACTAATAAGCTGGAAAAAAAGCAACGGATTAAAGGTCGATGCAACTCTTATAAAATCAATGGGTGCAGAAGAATTATGGAACATTGCATGGACAAGATACTCAATGTCAAGAGGACTATTTCAAACAACAATACTTGATGTGTGGCAAGACATAGTAAATCCTCAAATCACAAAAGTTTCTAAAAAAAAAGGCGAAGTATCAGACTTATTAAAACAAGAATTAGACTTTGGTGAAGAAAACACTGCATGGTACATGCTAAAAACTATAGATGATAATTTTCTAAATTTACACCCAGTTCATTTATCAAAAGCAATAGTTGGACCATTCGAAAATAAATACTTGTTGAAAGACAAACCTTACAAACCACTAAGCATAACAAATGAATTATTGCAAAAAGATGTGAACACAGGAATTCTAAGATTCAAAAGACAATACATTTACGCTCCAAACCACCAAGAAGAAAATGGTGTGATAAAACAAATAATTCCAAGAAAAGACTGGTCAGACGAAATCATTGTTTGTCCAGGAAAATACTCTCCAAAAGTATCAAAATCAGTACTGGGAACAAACATAAGAATATTTGAGGTATAAAAATGATATCAAAAGAATACATATTAAATGAAGACGTTCAAAAAGAACTAACTGAAAAAATAAAAGAACTTATCAGAGACTCAAACCCTGAAATAAACCCTTCAATGAGTTCATTTAAAGACTTAAAAAAGAATTTATACAGCACAATAAGAGAAGAACTGTCAAATGACACAAGAAACACAGATGAACAATTACAATATTTAAATATATTTGAAACAGCAATATCGGTCTTTAAAACAGCAGCTCCAAAGATAAGAGAAGCAATGGACTTAGACACGTTAGATCACGTTCTCGCATCACAAAAGAATGCGACAAAAGGGCTAATGGAAAAAGACAAAGAAGAAGACAAGGAAATACCTGAGTTTGAACTAAAAAAAGATATATCTGATGCAGAATTCTTCTCAAACAGATACGCATTGCACTTTGCCGGAGAACTAGGTCTCGCATTATTAAACGAAAAAAAATCAAAGACCAAAAACCGCTTTTCTTTTGGAACAGATTATGATACCAGCAGAAAAGTCGATGCGTTAACAAAAAAACTATCTGTTCAAACAATGGGTGACCTATCAACAATAATTGAAGATTTA
The DNA here is from genome assembly GCA_018817005.1 of Nanobdellota archaeon. Taxonomy (GTDB): domain Archaea; phylum Nanobdellota; class Nanobdellia; order Woesearchaeales; genus JAHIUF01. Next base: position 4,027 of record JAHIUF010000061.1, on the reverse strand, counting down.
AAAAAAGAAAACAAAAAAATAACTGATGATGATCTAAAGAAAACACTAACATCAGTATTTACAGCATGGTCACAGCAATTCAACTGGGATGTATTGAAACACATTGCAGAAAAAAGAGGAATACAAGACTTAACCTTAAAATATGAAAACTTCTCAATAAACAAAGGAGAATTCAAAACAAAACACACAAATGTCAGAATAGATGACAGAATAATGAATGTTCATAAAGAAGATGTAATAGGAGCAGAAGGAACTTACAATGATGGGGATCCCAAGCTCGGTACGGTCATATGGAACAACCTAAAATTGTTGTCTGCATATGACCACGAGCTTGGCTATAATCCACATAAACCAGCATCAGTCATATTTACGTTTGGAGCACCCGGTAGTGGAAAAACATTTATTTCACACGCATATTTACGTTCATTCGCAGAACATTGCCAAAAAATAGGACTGCCAATGTGGGTTTTAAAACACAGCACAACAGATTATGCTTCTGAATTTCAAAACAAAACAGCAAACGAGCTTGCAAAACTCGCAGATGAGATAAAAAGATTTCCAGGAATCGTTATTGGCTATGTTTCAGATGCAGATAACATATTCTTATCAAGAAAAAAGAATCTATCTCCCGAACAAAGCAACACATTGAACATATACCTTCAAATGTTTGACGGACAGTTAATCCCGAAAAACGGAAAAGTCATGTGGGTAATGGATGCAAACTATATTGAAGGAATAGATGAAGCAACAAGAAGCAGATTATTTGATTATGTTGTTGAAATGAAAAGATTTGAAGCTGCAAATGATTTTGCAAAGTTTTCAAAGATGAGTATCACAAAAGGAGTTGAAAAAGGAATAATAAAGATATCTGACAAACAATGGATGGATGTTGGAAATTACTTATTAAAAACACCTCTTTCAGTAAGAGAAGTTGGTCAAGTTTTAAACAAAATTGTTAGTAGCACATATGTGCTACCGGACTCCATGATAGGCGCACCAACAGCAGAACATGCAAAATACCGCGCAGATTTCCTAAAAAACATCAACCCAACAATGATTAAAGAACAAACAAACGCATATATACAAACCAGAGCAAACATTAGTGAAGCCTCAAGAAGAGCAAAATATGAAGATGGAGCAGAAAGATTTTTGGAACATCTCAATAAGGAAAAAAATAATGCTGCAACAAAATAAAATAGAAAACAAAAAAAACGTGAATAAAAAATGACCTTTGACTTATCAGACATGATTCGGATTTTTAACTTAAAACAAGCCCTAAACGGTGGCGAGTTTAACACAAGTAGTCTAGAATCTGATTTTCTGAAATTTTCTGGAAATGCAAAGAAAAACACGTTAACAGTCAAGCTTCCAAAACTATACTCAATTGAAGGTGAAGAAATAAAGCACGTTTCAGAAGCACTAAAGATATTGAAATCAAAAAAAGAAGTTCCAAAAGCAATAGATATCGCCGGAGATTTTTTAGAAAATGACAACTCAGATGCATTCATACTGGTTTCAAACGAGCAACTAAACGCAGACCACTTATCAAGCACAAGATCATACATCAACCCTTTAATTGAAAGAGTCTACGTAGAAGGCGAATCCATAATAAAAGATTTTGCAATATACGAATCATTAGTTGGAAGAGTAGAATGTTGGAGAGATAACTTAAATTTAAAAGAAATTCACTTATTTCCAGAACAATTCAAAAGCGGACCATACACACTAACAATAAACCTTGACACACCACAAGAAACATTAAAAAACTTCAGAGAACTAGAAACCACACTAAACAAAGGCCGAGAAAACGCAAAAAAATCAGTTTTAGACCTGCAGTTTAATGACGAAATAGTATCAAAAGGATTGCTACTTAGAAAAAAATTAGGATCGCTTTCAAGATATAATGTTCCTGATGAAAAAACCTTCACTGTTGAAACCAATTCCTGTGTTTTAAAAGATGAAGATAAAACAAGCTTTTACTTATACAACTCAAGCACGAAACAAAACATACTCATATATTTTGGAAAAGAACCATTCGTTAAGGCCTACGAACCAGAAAACCTTAAAATTCTAAACGGAGAAGAACACCAAAAAACACTTGTTGAGTTGATGAAAGAAGGATTATTCAAACCAAGCAGACAAGTATTAAAAGAGAGAATCAAAAGTTTAGAAAACATGTATCAAACGGCTTTAAGATCTGGAAAAATAAAAATTGATGATCAAGAATCAAACCTAAAACCACTAATTGAAAGACTTAACTCAATAGACATATATTTCAAAACAGTTGTAAACGAACAATCAAGAATAACATATGCTTCAAAACTCTCACCTGAACTATTAGAATTTTTGCTTTGTCCTCAAACAGACGACCCTGTAATCCATGAATTATTACCAATGCTTTCATGGAATAAAACACTCAGAGAATATCAAAACACAAATCAATTCATAAAGAGATTCGAAATAGTTAGCCCTGAAAAAAAGACTGAAATAATTAAATCAATACCTTCAAGCATAATCTTTAGTCATCAACAAAATAATAATGTCAATACCTGGCTTTACATGAACCACAAACAGGATTGTGAAAATGCAGGAGTAACATTTTCAATTTACAAATAATTACACACATATTCTTCTTCTAACAAATTTATTTTAACAATATTTAAAAACTAGTTCTTTATATTAAAAAAATATTGGATGTGATTAATAATGCAAACAAAAATAATCGCGACAGTTGGCGAAAAAGAACTTGAAGAACAAATAAATGATTTTGTTATAGGAAAAAATGTTATTGACATCAAATTCACAGAATGGGTTAGCTATGAAAACCAAGCAGGAGGATACACAGCATACATTTTATACGATGAAACAAACCCTCCAACAATAAACATACAAGTAAAAGTTATTCCTGCCAATGGAGAATTAGAATTAGAAAGCATCATAAATCCCTTTATTAAAGGGCGAAAAGTAATTGATATAAAATTCACTGAATGGGCTGAGTATTCTGAAAAAGCAGGTGGTTACAGCGCATTAATAATATATCAGGCAGAGCCAAACAATTTATCTCTAAATAGAAAACCAATAAGAGAAAATAATACTCCAAAAACTTCACTAGAAGAAAGTCCAAAACCTGCCAAACATAAACTGTTTGATGTGATATGAAATACGCAATAGGCCTTGATATTGGCGGAACAAAAATAGAAGGTGTTTTATGCAATGAAAAATATCAAGTTAAAAAGAGAATTAGAATAAAAACACCTGAAAAAAAAGTTGAATTCTTAAAAGCATTAAAAAAGATTATTGGAGAACTCAAAATTATGCCTGTGGAAGGAGTGGGAATTAGTATTGGTGGATTCTTGGATGAAAAAAAACAACTAATCAACTGTCCAAACATACTTTTCTTGCAAAAAATAGATATTCATTCTATTATAAAAAAAGGATTGGGACAAAAGATTAAAGTGGTTGTAGAAAACGATGCGAATTGCTTTGCAATTGCAGAACACAAGTTAGGAGCCGGTAAAGGCTCAACAAACATGGTTGGAGTGATTCTTGGAACAGGTATTGGTTCTGGAATCATAATCAATAACGAGCTCTACAAAGGCTCAATAGGAGCCGCAGGGGAATTCGGACACACAATAATTGATGTAAGCAAAAATGAAGATAATAAATGGGAAAATTTTTGTTCAGGACCAAACATAGTAAAAAGATATTATGTAAATAAAGGTAAAATGAAAGAAGCAACACCATCAAAAATATTCAAATCAAATGAATTCGCAGCCAAAAAAACTGTTAAAAAAACAATTGAATTATTAAGTGTTGGATTTGCAAACATTAACAACGCTTTAAACCCTGATAAAATAGTCGTCGGAGGAGGTTTGAGCAATATTAACTTTTACAAAGAGCTAAATAAAGAAACAAAAAAACGAACTATTCCACTTGTAAAAGACTCATCTTTAATTGTAAAAAATCAACTTGGAGACTCATCAGGTGTACTGGGGGCCGTAATGCTTGTTTTGTGATGAAAAAAATC
>JAHIUF010000060.1 GCA_018817005.1 Nanobdellota archaeon | reverse complement strand
TAATTCATCTCATTTTAGAAATTTTTATATAGCTAAAGCTAAATCATTAATTACTAGAAGCAGATCATGATTGCTTCGACAGGTTGTCTCAAATCTCTACCACTTTACGAAAAGTGACCAAGAGATAGATTAATGATTTCGGTCTGCTTCTTGCTGATTAGCTTTAACCTGTTATAGAAGCATAAAAACAACATAAAAAGAAAAACCTTACGGTTTTTCTAAAGCCAATTCAACCGCAGGTCTTAACAAACCACGCAGTATTCTTGGCAAAGAATAAAACTAATAACTCCTTTGTCATCATTATATGGTGTTTTCATTGTATGTTGCCTCAAATGATTACTATGACAACACTCATATATAAATGAAACCCTAATGAGTTTCATTAAATTAAACACAAGAAAAAACATAAAAAGTCAAACATAAGATTTTTAATTATAATTAGGTATTATTGAACTTAACGGTGTTATACAAGGGTGGGGAGCGATAGTGATGAAAGTGCAACGTCCAAAAGGATTTCTAAAAGAAATCCAAAAAGTTGTGGGCGAAGGACGCACTAGATTTTTTTAGCATAAATAAATGCTTGTTTACCCATAATTCTTTGTATTATTGGCATCATTAAATATATTTTTAAGAGAAAAATAGATTTTAGTAATTTACTTTTTGTTGTATATGGTAAAAATTTTGGTTTACACTCCATAATTTTAAAACCATTTACTTCCAATACTTCAGATAAGCTTCTATCATCCAGCGGCGTTATGTGATCAAAAAACATCCAATAATCTTTATAACAATACCTAATATTTGGCTGAAGAATCAAAAATTTTCCATCTTTTTTTAAAACTCTATGTAATTCATTAATTGTTTTCAAAATATTGTCCTTATCTAAGTGCTCAAAAAAATTGCTTGTGAATGCAATATCAATAGTTTCATTTTTTATTTGATTCATATTCGTTGATGAAGAAAGAATAACTTCAACATCATTATTAGCAAATTTTTTGACATCAGAATTTAAATCAAGAGCAATTTTTTTCTTTGCCTTGATACTATTAGCAAATTCACAATAACCCGCGGCTACATCAAGCACAATCGCATTTTTTGGAATGTATTTCTGAAAAAAATTACTACAAAGAAGTTTATACATTTTTTTTCTAAAATCAATATCTTTACTAAATCTTCTCTTATAGATTTTTTCTAAGTCTTTCATATGTTTTCTATATTTGCACTTTATTTATATAATTACTTACATTTGACACCTCTTTTTTAATGCATCGATGAATTTGTTGAATAACTGATTTTCATTTATATATGACTTAATTTTCTCGAGGGATTCGCGAATCCCTCGCACAACCTTGCTAATGCTGTTTCTTCGTTGAATAAACCAATGAACAACCTGAACAAACAAGAAGTGTAAACCCCACTTCTCTTTAGTTCTACATTGAAACGTTTCAAGATTCAAGAACTGTTTTGCATCCTTGAAAAAAAGCTCTATCTGAAACCTCTTAAGGTACAAAATCAACAACACTATGAGAATTATCAGTCTTTTGAACTAGTGCGTACAAAGAATTATTAAAACTATTAAACGATTCTTTAAACAAGTCAATTTTAGACTCTTGTTTTGAGGAAAAAGTTGTTTCAACAACAGCTGTTTTTCCACCACGATAAATAGCATTACTACAAACCTTAAAACCATTATAGTTCTTACCGGTAACATGATTATGATGAACTCCTTCTCCTTCAAAGCATCTACCAGCCTTTTAAATGGTGGTGTCGTCAAAGATTCCGAGAGTTAGACCAGGCAAAGTTTTGAGATGTGAAGATACTTCTTCTTTGTATGCCTGCTTTAAATGGTTCATCAAAGAAACAAGTCTTTCATACCGACGATGAAAACCTTTCGTTCCTAGCTGAAATCGCAACAAAGTTGCGAACTCTGTTAACACTCCATGTCTGCTGCGAATCATCGCAACGCCTCTATAATAGCAAAATTTAAATAAATATTAAATATTGGTTAATTTTACAATTTTTTTGAACAACAAATGGTTATTATATAAAATGTACTCAAAAAAACCACTCGTCAGTATTGTTATGCTTTGCTGGAATAGAAAGGAAGATGTTAGAAAAGGACTTTTAAACATTAGAAAGGAGAAATACCAAAACAGAGAAACGATTGTTGTCGATAATGGTTCTAGTGATGGAACACCTGAAATGATTGAAAAAGAATTTCCTGAAGTAAAACTTATAAAATTTCATGAAAACACAGGCATTTATGCTTATAATATTGGGTTTGAAACTGCAAAGGGTAAATATATTCTAATTTTAGATGATGACTCGTATCCATTAGATGACTGTATAACTCTTGCTGTTGAAAAACTTGAAGCAAATACACAAATTGGCTGTATTGCAGCACAAATTGTCAATCCAAAAAATAGTATTCAGTGGCCTGAAGGAAACATCAATAAAAGTTGGAATACTTATTGTTTTGTTGGTTGCGGTGCATTCATCAGAAAGGATGTTTTTAAAAAAGTCGGATTCTATCCTGGTAAATATTTTCTTTTTCACAATGAACTGGCTGTGTCATTAAGGCTACAAAATCTTGATTATAAAATTACCTATTTTCCTGAGATTAAATGCTTTCATAAGTCTCCCCCTAATAAAAGAATGAATGGTTTTCGGATGCATTATCTAATGAGGAACGGTTCTTGGAATGCCTGGAGCTTCATGCCATTAAAATACTTAGTCTTCTGGTATCCAGGATTTGTTATTAACAACATTTTCCTATCATTCAAATATAAAGCTTTCAAAGGATTTTTTAAAGGATTATTTCAATCCTACACAAGGCTAATATTTTATTTTTTCAAAAACAGGAGTCCTTGTTATTCTAAAGAGTGGATAGAATACATAAAGAAGAGTTTTAGACTATGAAATCAAAAACGGTGTTTGCAAAAACAAAAATTTTACTTGTTGTAATCATAGTTTTAGGTTTGCTTCTTAGAGTTTATCACATAAATGTTCCTTTTAGCGGTCATCAATCATTGAAGGAAGCACAGTTTGCCAGCATGGCAAAAATGATGATTAAAGAAGGTGGCTATTTCACTGCAAAAACTCATTGGATGGGACCGAATAATAATGTTTTCTTTCCTGCATGGTTTATAATTGCTTCTTGGAGAATCTTTGGTGAATCTGAATGGGCTGCAAGAGTTCCTTTTGTTATATTGGGACTTGCATCAATCTTTTTGATGTATCTTATATGCACTGAATTAAAGGACAAAAAAACTGGTCTTATTGCTGCTTTCTTCGCAGCCATATCTCCTATGATGGTTTATTTTAGTAGAAACGTTCAGGGCGAATCACCGCTTATTTTCTTTTCATTGCTTGTAGTTTACTTTCTGATTTTATATAAAAGAAAGGGTGATTTCTTACAACTCATATTATGTGCCGTATCTTTGACCTTGGCCGCCATGAGTAAAACAAATGCCCTTTATCTGGTAATCTTCGCGTTTCTATACTGGCTAAAATATAAAAAGCAAATGAACATAAATTTCTTCAAAGTGTTTACTGCAATAATGATTGGTGTTGTTCCAACAATAATCTATATTATACACACATCTTCTCTTCCAAACAAGCTCTATTCTTTTAGTCAAAGAATGACAAATTTGTCTGCAATACTTGATTTGAAGGAAATGATTTTCAGAGCTTTTTATCTTGTGGGTGGAGTTAATTTGATTGTTTTCTGTTTGTTCTTAGTGTTCATTTATTACTTGTTTAAAAACAGCAAATTTAATTCTATTGAAGAATTGGACTTTGTAATTATTTCGCTTATAATAAGTTATTCAATATTTTATTTCTCCTTTCTAAACATCGCACACGTTGGAAACAATTATTATCTTGTTCCATTTATTCCACCAATAATCTTTGGAGCAGCAAAAGTAACAAAAGAATTACTAACAAAGAAAATGTTGATTGGTTTGATAATTTCAATTTCCCTGTTAGTATCGGTAATTAGTCTTTTTTTTATCTACAACATAAGATATCCTTATTACGAAACGGGAATTAAACTTTCTGAAATCATGAATGAAAACAGTACTTTATACCGTCTTGGTGACCCGGCTGTTTGTTACTATGCAAATAATTTTTGTTTGATAAAAAATGATTATGATATAAAAACTGCTGATTACGAATTATTATCTGTAACTAGCACTAATTTTAATAAATTAAACGAAGAGACAAAAAAGTATGTTAAAGAAAATTTTGAATTACTCGACACCATTAAAGGTCCTAAAAACTTTTTTTCCGGCACATATGTAAAGAAGAACGATGTTCCTGTTGAATATATGTTCGTTCGAAAAACAAAAAAAATTTAAACAAACGCAGGTATTTCCTTTCTATGAAAATACTTTTTGCTGTTGGACCAAGTGATGGAACACCCGCAGAAGGTGCATTATTTTGGAAAAAAATCAAAGACAAGTTAGAAAAAGAGAATTATCACATATTATTTCACTCATTCTTTAAAGAAAGCGTTTTAACATTAAAAAAGTTACAAGAAGAATGTGTCTATATTCCAAAAGAACTTGATAATTACAAAGAAATAGATCGATATTCAAAAGTACAAATACAGAAAGCTTTAGAAGAAATCGAATTGAAATATAATTGCTCTACCGAAAGAATTCTTCTTGGCGATTTTGATTATAACCACTCTGTTCCAAGAAAAAAAGCATTTATAGATATGATAAAATATTTTAGAATATTTGAAAAATATTTTCAAAAACAAAAACCAGATGTTGTTATAGGTGGTGGACAAAGATATTTCAATTTAATTCCTTTCTTTATATGTAAGAAAATTAATATAAAGTACATCAATGTTCACTTAGATATTTTT
>JAHIUF010000059.1 GCA_018817005.1 Nanobdellota archaeon | reverse complement strand
TTCACAAACAAAAACAAAAAATATAAAAATGAATACTTACATTGTAAGTAAAGAAGAAACAAACAATCTTCACAAACAAAAACAAAAAATATAAAAATGAATACTTACATTGTAAGTATAAATATCTTATTTGTTTGAACGGGTAAGCAAACTGAAAAGAGACAACAATAAAAACAGTTCTAAAGCCAATCTTAATAATTTAAAAACTATTCAAATACCAACATACATTCTCAAAGACAGAACACTCGCAGTCCTAGAATCAATAACAGAATATCTAAAAGAAGAAAAAAAACATAGTTATCATGAAATCGCAGAGATATTAAACAGAGACGACAGAACCATATGGACAGTCTATTATCGAGCAAAACAAAAAAGGAAAAATGCAACAAGAGCGGTTTTAATTTCTAAAACCCCAAAAATTAGCTTACCCAGCAAGATATTTCAAAACCGCTCTCTAGCAGTCCTTGAAGCAGCAGTGGAGTTTCTCAAAGAGAAAAAAGACATGACTTACCACGAAATAGCTAGCGCTCTAAACAGAGATGACAGAACCATATGGACCGTGCACAGCAGAACAAAAAAGAAAAGGAGGCAGAATGAACGAGCTAAATAAGAATATTAGAACGCTTGAACGAGAAGAAAAGCTTCTAAGTAGCTCGAAATCTGCACTTTTAAAAGAACGCAGAAGAAAAAAGATAACAAAAGAAGAGTACGAACTACACAAAAAACTAAGAGTGAAAGAAGAAGAAAAAGACAGATATCATAAAGAAATAAGAAACAAACTAAGAGAACAAAAAACCAAACTACAAGAAAGAAAAGAACAACGCGAATTCAAAAGAGAAAAAGCGCCAATAATTGAAGTTGGAGCAATAATAGTTCTATTATTAACAATGTTGTTTATGACAAACTACACCGGTATAACTGGTTTTGCAACATATAGTGTTGAACAAACAAAAATTATCAGTTTAAAACAAATGTTTAACGAAAGTACAACAATAGAACTGAACATAACAAATGCAACATCCATTAGAATAAGCGGAACAATAATAGGTAACGGAGCGGCCAAGGTGCTACTTGACATAAATGGAACGTTGTTTGAAATATTAAATGAAGACACAATCAAAACTAAAACAGCAAACCTCATAACAGGATTTGCAATCAAAGATATAACCAACTTAACAGAAGTTATAACCAAAAACGAAACAGAAGAAACAATCATTTTAGAGGAAGAAACAGAATCTGTTGAAGAAATAATAAACGCAACAACAGATGAAAGTGCTGAAGAAAGAATAAATGAAACCATCACAGAACATGAAGAAGGAGACCTTGAAAACAACATAACAGAAAAAACAAATATAACAAAAGAAGTATTTGAAAACATAACAGAACTTGAGATTCAAAATATTAGCAAAATCAATATAACGCCAGAAATAACAATAGAACAAAACAAAACATCAAACATTACTGAGAATATCAGCACAGAAATAATTGCTAATACCAGCATAAACATAACTCAAAACATTACAACAAACATCAGCCAAAACATAACTCAACCAGACACGTTAAACATTAGCAGTGCTACTAACATAACTACAAACATAACAGAATCAGAGATTGTGAACATCAGTGATGCTACTAATGTAACAACAAACATAACACAAGAAGTAGAACTGATAGAAGAAAATATAACTACTGAAATAAAAGTATTTGAGTTTAAAAATGTGTGTGTAGAAACATGCAAACTAGATATACCAACAACCAAACTAATAATAATATTAGAAAACACAACACTACAAATAGATGAAATAATATACACACAAAAAACAGAAAATAAACCACCAACACAAATAAAAGAAATAGAAGATATCAATTTCTTTAACAAATACACATTAAATGCAACAGAATACTTTGAAGATCCGGAAGGAGAAGAACTAGTATTCGATATGAAAGAATCTGAAAAACTAAAAACAACAATAAAAGGAAAACTAATAATCTTTGAAACAAACATCACAGGAAAACACACAAGCTATATTTATGCAACAGACGGAGAAAACCTCGTCAAAAGCAATACATTCACACTCACAATTGGAACTGAAACAATAGAAAATAAAACAACAAATAAAACAACAACAATTGAAGAAAACACCACACAATACAAAGCAGAAATTGGAAAACCAGTAAAATGGAAAAAGACAGTTAAAACAAAAGAAAAAGTAGAAAACATAACAATAAAACTACCAAGCAAAGCTCGAAATATAACTATTAAAGAAGAACCAACTCAAAAAGAAGTATCGAAATATAAAATCAGTGTAATAGAAAATGAAACAAGAAAAACAATAACACAATATGAAAATGAAAAAGAAATCGAAGAGCTAAATAAACAAAAAATAAAAGCTGAAAAAGAAAATAATGAAAAAGAATCAAAAGAAATTGAGAAAGCAATATCAAAACTCAAAGAAGAAACCAATCTAATAACAGGACAAGTAATAATTGAAAATGAAGGAAAAGGGATATTAACAAGACTTCTGGAAAAATTAGTGCAACAAGCAACTCAAGCAACAATAACTGGAAACGTAATAAATGAAATAAACACGACATTTGGAACAAACGAAACAATTGTTGTTGAAGAAGAAACAATAGAAGAAATAATTGAAACAGAAAACATAACAACAGAAAAAAACAGTGAAGAAATAAGTGAAACAATAATAGAAGAAGAAACAAAAGATGAAAACATCACTATTGAAAACCAAACAACAGAACAAACAAACACAACAATTAGTGAAACAAACACAACAACAATTAACATCACAAAAGAAATAACATCACAACAAAATGAAACACCAATAAACATCAGCACAAACATCACAACAAACATAACAGAACAAACAACAGAAAACATAAGTGAAGAAACAAGTACAACAACAGAGATAACAACAAACCTAAAAGGAGAAATAATAGATGTTGTTGAAGAAGTCGCTGAACAAGAAGAAATAGAACCAGAAGAAACAATAAATGAGACAGAAGAAATAATCACAGAAATAAATACTACAACAACAGAATTTGTAGCAATAAAAGAAGATGAAATCGCAGTAATAATTGAACACAACGCAAGCGAATACACCATAGAATATGAAACTGAAGCACCAGAACTAATAGAAGAAGAAGTAAATAAATACAAAAAAATTGTAACGATAAAATCAGACACACACTATACTAAAATATTAACATACACAAACATAACACCAACACCAAAAGAAAATGTTGCATTATACTGGATTAAAAATGGCACAAAAGAATTATTCAAAAACGTAACATACATCGATGCAAACAATGATGGACTGATAGAAAAACTTGAATGGATAACGCCACACTTGTCAAACCAAACATTTGAAATCATAATAACTGTATTAAACGTGCAAAGTTATCCAATGGTGGGCGGAGATTGGACAGTAATGCTTAACACCACCGGACAAGCAGACCTTGAAATAACACCATACGACCTAACAACATTCCTACCAGAACCAACAGATGAAAACAGAAATATGCGAGGAGATGATTTAGAATTCTACGATTTCAAATGCGGAAACGAATCAGAAAAAGAAACTGTTTGGATTACAACACCAGCAGTATGTAATAACAACAAGCTGCTTGAAGACAACCACACATATTGTTATGTTGAAAACAACAAAACATTTGTTAATTACACAGAACTAATGCAAACAGCCTTATCATTAAATATCACATCAATATACTTGTACAACTACACCTGCAATAATACATCATACCTTATAGACATAGTTCGAACTGCAGGTGCACATCACATCTTATTTGAATTCGGACCATCAAACGCAACAGCACATAACTGGGCAGTCAAAAATGCAACAAGTGTAACTGTGAATGCAACAGTCAGTATTAGAAGACCAAGTAGTGATATGACTGCTATAAGCGGAGCATACATGTATTTGGATGCTGTACGTGACGATACAGAAAAATGGCATAATACAACATGGAAATTGAACTATACAAAAGACTGTGTTGAAGAAGGAAACTATGAAGTATACGTGGAACTGTTAAGCACAGGAAACAGTGGAGCAGAAAAAGACACCTCAGCAATAGCTGAAGCAATAACTTACTGGGTCACAGACTGTTCAATTGATGGAACAGGTTACACAACCTGCACAGTTCATGCAAAGAGTAAAAACACGAATGCAGAAAAAGACTTTGGAGGAAGACTAGAATTAAGCTCTAACTGTGTCATAACAAGCGTTACAGGAGATGATACGGACAGGTATTACACAAGCGATGGACCAGACACTTGTTCAGATCCATGCGGACAATACATCCAATACTATCACACAGTAAGCACTGCAGACTCAACAGATGAAACAACCTTCACGATTAAATGTGATGATGGAGCAAGCGACAATAGTCAAATGTTATTGCACATCAACGAAACCTGCGGACCAAGCACTTGTGGAGAAGCAATAATCGAAGATGGAGGATTTGACGCATGTGATAACCCAATCTGCACTGATGAATTCACATACATAGGAAATGACTCCATAGAAAGCATCGGCGGATTTGATTTAGTAACATATGACATTGGAATAATAGATACGTGGGGCTGGGATACAGTAACAACATACAACATTGAATATGATGCTGATCAAAGCGACTGTGACTGTAAACTCACAAGCACTGCATGTAACTCCAGCAGTTGTTATAACAACGCAACAAATGTTATTGCATTCCCTGATGGTGGAGCAGATTATAGTTCCAATTGCTGCGGAGACGACACAAATGAGTATTACAACATCACAGGTTACAACACAACAACTCTTGATGGAACACCAAGTCTTTCAGATGCTTGCTGTAATGCCAGCAGTAGTTGTGTTTACTCAAGCACTTGTTATGCCAACAACACAGGACTAACAGATGTGGATAGTGATGGTGATAATGATTACTGCTTTGAAACTATCTGGACGGATTGTGGAACAGATTCAGAATGTCAAGAAGGATACACTTGTAACTCCACAAATGATTGTTGGGATATATCAGCGCCAGAAGCAACATTTATCAGCCCAACACCAAACGACGGAGACAGAGAAATTGCAAACAGAATGATCATAAATGTTAGCGTCATTGATGGTGGAAATAATATTGATTCATGCTGGATTGAATGGTACGACGGAACAACAAGAGAAAATAAAAGCATGACAAAAGTTGGCAGTGGAACAAGTGTTACTTGCAACTTCACAACTGAAACTATTGATGGAAAAACATATACTTACAAAGTATTTGCAAATGATAACTTAGGAAACCTTGGTAATACAACTTATCAAGAAAATATTGAAAACACAAAACCACCAACACCAACACATTTAACACCTGAAGATGAAGCAATAATGATTGGTAATTCACAAAACATAACTTGGACTGCAGGAGGAGTTGATGCAGAAGGTGATACAATAACTTATTATTGGAGAATTGATGATGAAGAACCATTAAGCGCACCATTCACGTTTAGTGGAAGCACAACAGATACAAACAGTTCACAAGAAACAACAGTTGACGGAACTACATATTTCTGGCAAATAATTGCTGGTGACGGTTATGAAAACCAAACAAAAACAACTATTTGGAATTTTACAGAAAACTCAGTTCCAACAATTGATGCTCAAAGCATAACACCTGAGACTGCATATACAACAAACAACTTAATTTGCACATTTACTGTTAGTGATGCTGAAAATACAAGCCTAATAGTTTATTATAAATGGTTCAATGACACTGAAGAAGTAATATCCAACAGTAAAGATATCACGAGCGGTGTTGAAGATACAGTAACACTTGACTCTAGTTATACAAGTAAAGGCGAAAATTGGACTTGCGAAATCAGACCTTTTGATGGATTTGAGAATGGAACAGCACAAAACGTAACTCGCAATATAACAAATTCAAACCCAACAATAACTCTCACCGCCCCTGCAAACAACACTGCAATCACAGAACTTGGCAATAGAACACCAACATTTACATGGACAAGCAGCGATGATGATTCAGATACACTCGCACACACAATATTCATAAGTGATGCAATAGACTTTTCAAACATTGTTGATACAAGCAGTGTTGGAACAGCAATAACTTATACACCAACAGCAGATTTAGATGTCGACACAAAATACTGGTGGAGAGTGGAGATTAGTGATGGAGAAATAATATTTAACAGTACAGATTTCAACTTCACAATAGAATCATACAACGCAATAAGTTTAATTAATGCAAGTGTGTTGTTTGGAGAAAAAGATATTGGAAATAAAGATAACACAACAGATGATGAACCTTATCCGCTTGTCATAAGAAACCTTGGAAATATTTTTGTAAACTTAACCATACAAGCGCTTGACGCTTTATGGGATGACCCTGTTGCAGGACTTGATACGATTTATTTCAAATTTAAAACAACAGAAGTTAGCGGCGAAGAAGGAGCATATAACACTGGAAGTTCAACAACCACTTGGACAAATATGCCTTTAGGTGCAACAAAATTCATATATGACTTTAATTTTAGTGATTCAACAGATGAAGCAAGAATCGAGCTGTACATAGAGGTTCCTGCCAATGAACCTGCGGGAAATAAGAACTCAACAATTAGCATAAATAGTTTAACAAATTAAAAAAAATGAAACAAAGAAAGTTATTGATTTTTTTGATTTTGATCTTAATAGTTAAAAACATAACAGCTCTAGGTGTTGGCCCAGCCTATACAAATGTTGACTTCGAACCGGACTTAAACAAAACTTTTTCCTTTAACATATATAATAATGACAAACAAAATATTTCTGTTATGATTAAAACAAGTGGAGAACTGAAAGATTACATTGAAATTTTAACTGAAGAAATAAATGTTAGTGATGATGAAAAATCTAAAACTGCAGAGTTTAGAATTACACTTCCAAGAAATATGGAACCGGGAGTCTATCGAACTGAATTATTTGTTCAAGAAAAAAAACCTGTTGGAGAAATGATTACTGCAACAATTGGTGTATCTCATCTTTTGACTCTAACAGTTCCAAAACACGGAAAATATCTTACAAAAGAATACAACATAAAAAGTAATCATTTGTTATTTTCAATAAAAAATATTGGACTTCAAGATATTATAAAAACAAATGCACGAATAAGTATTCTTGATGGAAACACAGAATTATTCAGAAAAGAGGTAACAATTGAAACTTTGAAAAGTGATGACTCTTTCAATCAAACCTTTAGTTTAGAAATAAACCCTGGCGAATACACACTTATTACAGAGTTATTTTACGATGAAGTTAATAAAACAACAAAAGAAAAAATGTTTTTGGGAGAAAAAGAAATAAAAATTAAAAGGATTAAAATTGACTCATTAACTTTAACTTTAGGGAAAATTGGACAAATAGATTTAATCCTGGAAAGCAACTGGAATAAAGCAATAAAAGATGTTTATGCAGAAGTTGAAATATATAAAAAAGGTGTTCTTATTGATACAATAAAAACTATCACTGAAAACATTAATGTCAAAGAAATAAAAACAATACCTGCTTTTTGGGATACAAAAAATCTTGATGCAGGAGAATATGAAATCATAGCAAATATTTTTTATGAAGATAAAACAACAAGAGATAAAACAACAATCATTCTTGAAAAAGAAAAAGCGAGTTTAAAAGAAAAACAAAACCTTTGGCCGCAAATAACTACGTCAATTGTGATAGCCACTTTTTTGATTATTAACATACTTACACATTTCAAAAGAAAAACCAAAAAATTTATATATCCTAACTACCGAATAAGAAAATAAATTATAATTATGAGGTAGAAACATGGTCGAAGATATATCTAAAAGTACTATAATTGTTCTTGTTGTCTTGACTGTTGTTATTTCTGCTTTGGGAACATGGACTGTTTTAAGTGAAGTTGATAAAATGGAATCAGCAAATAGTCCTGCAGTTAAAAGTTCTCAAACAGATATGATAGGACAAGGAAAAGTGAGTTTAACAAATATTGATTCAACAAAAGTACCAGTTACAACTGGAAAAGTAATATTTCAGAATTTAGAATGAGGAGGAAAAAAAATGGATACTACAAATAAAACACTTGCACTTTTATTAGTTGCAGCAATAGTTATCTCCCTAGGGGGAACAATGGTGAGCTTAAATAAGCTTGGAGAATTTCAATTATCAGGAGTTACAGGAAGAGCAGTTACAACCTCTGGACTCACAAACTTATCAGTTACAGCAACATTCGTTGTAAACCTAACAACAACAGCTGTTGACTTCGGAGATGGATCACTTGCTGATGGATACGCAGTTTGTTCATTAAACTCTGACACTGGAGCTATATTACCTGTAAATTGCGGAACCTGGAGTTTTGCAAAACAAAACTTTACAATGGAAAATGTTGGAAGTGACGCAATAAATATCACTATTGACTCAGAACAGGCAGCAGCAGCATTTATTGGTGGAGACGACCCTGGATTCGCATTCAAGTGTACTGACGCAGAGGTAGGAGGATCAGAAACTTATCCTGGAGCAGCATGGACTGCATTTACAGGTAGCGCTCAAAAATGTGTCGGAGCCTTAGGATCAGTATCAACTGATGATGAATCCGCAGCTCACATCATGGTTAATGTCAGTACTGGTGCCACAACAGGAGATATTCAAAACACAATAACCTTTGCAGCCAGCAACCCAACACCATAAATAAAAAAATTTATTAATTATTATTTTTATTATTTTATTTATTATGAAAAACAAAGCAAAAAGTTGTTTTCTAATTCTTATTTTAAGTATTATTCTCTTGCAGGGAGTTTGCGCAGTTGGTTTTGGTCAAAAAGAAAGAGGAAGATTAACCTATGAACCCGGTTTAACAAAAGCCTTTGGATATATATTAATACCAACAAGCAGTTCTGTATTAAATTACAGTGTAAAAATAACCGGTTCATTTGCAGATTACATGAGTTTAGACCCTCCTTTATTAGAAAATGTTCCGCCTAATGAAAGACCTGCGTTTCGTGTGGTGTTTGAAATGCCTGATAAACTACCGGAAAACATTGGTCCTGGTGAACATAAGCAGGATATTAATATTGTCGAAGAAATTAATGTAAAAGGAGGTTTAAGCGTTCGAACAGGCGCATTGATAAGAATTAATGTTTACGTCCTCTATCCAACAACATACTTAACAGGCAGTGTTCAAGCAGTAAATATTAATGAAGGAGAAGATTTACAAGTAACAGTAAATGCTCATAACTATGGAAAACAAAAAATAAACTCTGTAAACGCGAAAATAGAAATATTAAATTCAGAAGAAATCCTTCAAAAAACTCTTTATACACAAACAAGCAGTATTGAATCTAATACTAACACAGTTCTGACAGCAACAGGAACGAGTTTTGGTTTAAAACCAGGAGATTACAAAGCAAAAGCAACAATTTATTGGGATAATAATGTTACAATCATGACAAACACATTTAGAATTGGTGCATTAAACGCGTTAATTAATGATTTCACAAAAGAAGTGCTTCAGGGAACAATTAATGAGTTTAATATCTTTGTAGAAAGCCTTTGGAATGACGAACTAGAAAATGTTTATGCAGAAATTACAATTGGTGAAGATGTAATCAAAACACCAACAATAAATATCCCCGCATGGAAAGAAGTTAAACTCACAGGCTATTGGAATACGAAAAATCTTCCATTAGGAGAATATGATACAAACATTCGAATTCTGTATCCTGAAGGACTAATAAAAAGTCTTGATGATAAAGTTATAATAAAAGAAGAACCACCTCAAATAAATAATGAAATTGATATCCAAGATAACACTACACAAGCAAAAAAAATACCCAACACAACTATCATGATGTACGTTTTATCAATAGCAGTTCTTGTACTTATAATAATAAACGCTTTTACTCTAAAAAAACATAAAAAAGGGAAGTGATTGAATTGAAAACAAAACAACTCGTTCTTATACTACTAACAATTTTTTTTGTGATGATTATGATTACAACAATTATTTTTTATAAAACGCAAGTTTATGAAACAAGAATAATTTATACTGATATTGAAATAATCAATAAAAATGTTATAGGATTCAACATCGATACTGATGCATTGCATTTTGGAAAGATGATTCCTGGAAACACCGGAACGAGGACTATGATAATAACCAATGACTATTACCCGACAACTCTCGTTAAAATAAATAGTTTTGGAGAAACAAAAAAATGGTTATCCATAAACCCTAATAATTTTGTATTAGAAAACGGAGAAAAAAAAGAAGTTCATTTCACAATGAATCTAGAAAAACAAGCGCCTATTGGTAATTTTTCCGGCGGAGTAAAAGTGATTCTTCTTAAAAAATAAATCTTTTTTAAAACACAATTTTTAAATAGTTTAACACAAACAATTTATATGCAGATGAATAGATTAAACTATCTAGTGTGGGTATTACTCATTGTTACGATACTGCAAAGTAGCCTTATAATACAAAAAGCTTATACACTTGATATCCCTATAAGTACAAAAGTAATAAATTCTGGCACTGTCAGTCTTTGCATTAATCACCCACCAACATTAAATGTTTCATGTGCAGCTCAAATATTTGAACACGACAACTATTTTTGCCAGGTAAATGCGACTGACTCTGATGGAGATATAACTTTTTTCTCAAGTTTTATCACAAATCCAGAATTTTTTGAAATTTCCAGTTCCGGTGTTATAAGTTTTCATGCAAATTTCAGCATGGTAGGAAACCACTCAGTGAGTATTATTGCAAGTGATTATAGCGAAGTTTGCGGTATAAGTGCTTCAAGAAGTGAAATATATGATTTTGAAATCATAAATGTGAATGACCCGCCTGAACTTACAAGAAGTATTCCGGGTCAGATAATACCAACAGGAACACAGGTCAGTGTATTTTACTTAAACAGTTATTTTACAGACCCTGATAATGATGAATTAACATATACTGTAAGGGGAAACTCACAAATAAACATACAAATATTTAATGAAATAAGTGAAGTATTATTATACTCTGATGTGTGTGATGCAAAAGAAACAGTTGTATTTACTGCAATGGACCCTGGAAATCTAACTGCTGAAAGCAATAATGTTCAAATAAATGTCAGTTGTGAGGAAGCAGTGGGAAGTGGAGCCCCTGTTACAAGCAGCAGAACTGGTTCTTTATCGGGTCTTTTTGAGCCCTGTGATCCTGATTGGCAATGTGGAGATTGGAGTGAATGCACCCCTAATGGTACAAAAACCAAGATTTGTGAAGATTTAAATCACTGTGATCCATATCATTTCAGACACGAGATTGTAAAAGAATGTATTTATGTAGCCCCACCCACTTGTACAGAGGATTGGAACTGCAGCATTTGGAGCCCCTGTAGCTATCAAGAAACACAAACAAGAACCTGTATTGATCTCAATGCTTGTGCAACAAGCGATGATAAACCACTTGAAGAGCAAGAATGCACTTATATTCCCACCTGCAGTGATGGAATACAAAATCAGGGTGAAACAGGAGTTGATTGTGGAGGACCCTGTCCTCCTTGCCAAGAAATAGAGGTTCCTGGTGTTGTTAAAGAAAGAAGCAATCTATTAACAAACATTCTTTTAGGAATAATTACAGTTTTACTTGCAGGACTAATAATCTATAAGTATTTTCACAAACAAATAAATGCAGGTGTCGTTAAAATTATTTGGTATATTACTGGCAAAAAATTAAAAATCATTCTATTAAACAACAACCAAAAAAACATTATATTGAAAGAACTCCTCGAATTAGAAAATTCTTTTACTCCAAAAAACATTAAAGAAAAAGCAATTGAGTTTGCAGGAATTGTTCGGCAGTATTTCACAAGCGCATTTAAACTGATTCCTGAATTTACAAAAAAAGATTTAGAATTACAAATAACAAATAGAAGGGTGGATGAGGTTTTAGAAAAAATATTCTTATCATTCTTTGAAAGTATAACAATGTTTGAATTTAAAAAAGTAAGGATTTATAAGACTGATTTGGAAGTTAAAGTGGAAGAATTAAGAGAAATAATACATTTAACATCAAAGTTTTCAAAGAAAGATGTGGGAAAAGAAATTGTTGAAAAAAAAATTCCAGAAAATATTTCTCTTGTTACACAAATAAAATCTATGGTGTATAATACTTATATTACCATGCAATTCGAAGAATTTGATACTGCAAAGGAAAAATATGCTGATATGTTAAAATTTTATGAAGATCTTTCTGAGAAGAAAAAACAAGAAGTTTATGATGATATTGCAAGATTATTTAGTGAAATAAGATATGCTTTGAGTCTTCTAAAACAATAATTATTCTCTCAAAAAATTGAAAATCAAAATATTTATAAAGTATGAAATAAAAAATAAGTTAGTTAACGAAACAAACTAAGTTAATTAAGCTAACTTAGTTAAGTTATTAAAATTGACGAACATAAACATAGAGATACCGGAAGATTTGCACAAACAAATAAAACTCAAAGCAGTTCTAAAAGATTTAACAATTAAAGAATACCTGATACAAACACTAGATAAACAAATAAAATGACTAATATAAACATCGAAATACCAAATGAACTTCATAAAAAAATAAAACTCGCATCAGTAATAAAAGACACAACCATAAAACAACTGATAATAGAAACACTAAAAAAAGAAGTAAAAGATGAAAAATAAACTCAGAATTTTAACATTAATTTTTGTATTATTACTAACAATCACTCTATTAAAAGCAGCAACTTTTACCAGCAACCCAATAATAAATAATGGACTAGCAAATGTTCTCACAACAGAAAATTTAATATGTACTTGGAATAAAACAGCAGATGTAACACAAACAAATGTTACCTGGCTCGTTAACGGACAGCACTTTAAAAATCAAACAAATGTTCCAAATGGCAACTCAACAATATCTTATCAAAATACAACAAAAGGAAAAATATGGACTTGCAGAGTAACAATAAGCAATGCAACCAGCAGCATTACCAAATCTGACACTATAGAAATAAAGAACTCACCACCAAACACACCAAGAGTATATAACGCGAGTGGACAAGAAATAACAAACACGACAACGCTTATTGAAGATCAAACATATACGCTGATATTTAATGCCACTGATCCTGATAATGATGCTCTTGATTATCGATTATGGCCAACAATAAACAATTTCTGCGAAGAAATAGACTTAAATGTTGCCACTGTAAGTTGCACACCAACAAATGAGTATTTAGGAGAAAACAACACTTTAGGACAATACAGCATAATATTTTGGGCTGATGACAATGATTTAAACGATCCATTCTCAGCAGGAAAAACAACCATATTCACCATATTACCAGTCAATGATGCACCAGAATACACACTAACAAATCAATCTATACTTCAGAACGAAACACTCAATTATTATATAACTGCAACAGATGAAGAAGAAGATTATCCATTAAATATTAGCATAATATCAAACCCCACATTATCATGTTTAAATCTTACAAACATTAATGACACAACAAATAAGATCAGTTGTTATCCGGGAACACTAATCTTTGGAAATTACACCATAACTGTAAATATAACTGATAACCCTGTAAACCCAGCAGAAAGATTGTCAACGATAAAGAATTTTACATTAGAAATAATCTCTATAAATAATCCTCCAAATATAACAAGCTATAATTATACACCTGTAAACCAGAGTGAAAATTTTATACTAGAAATTAATGCCAGTGATGAAAACGAAGATAACATGACAATATCAACCAGTGTTTCTTGCAGTCTTGTAAATCCTTGGCCAACAACAATTACCAGTACGACCTGGCTTGGAAATAATGAAACAAAAACAAGAGGATTGATAAATTTAACACTCAATAACAGCCATATTGTGTGCAGAAATATAACAATAACAGTTACAGATGACGGTTCAGGAAGTGCAAGCATCAACCTGCTTTTGAACATAACAAACATAAATGATGCGCCAGAAATATTTAATACAAGCACAAACTTAAATTCTCCATTAACAAACACCGACATCAATAACCTTGTTGCTTATCAAAACGCGCCATTCGTATATCGTATCAACGCAACAGATAAAGACTCTCTAACATATGAAGGAGAAAACATAACCTACACATCAAACACTAGTTTTATCAATGACAACCTAAATACCAACACAGGATTAATAACATTTACACCCAATGCAAGCATTTCAGGCCAAAACTACACGATACTAATAACTGTGAGTGATGATGAAGGATTATCTGTAAATAAAACTATGAGTCTTGAAATAATAGCAAATCAAGAACCGCAGTTTGATGCTTCAAATTACAGCATTTCCTGTTTGGAATATGATGAAACATACCAAAATCAAACCTGTGAATTTGACTTCAGCATGCACGTAAGCGACCTTGATAGCGGAACAGGCGACTCAGTACAATATTATTATGATGATTCTGCATTATTTGATATAAACCTAACAACAGGACTAATAAATTTTTCAGCACAACAAACAAACATTGGACTTAACACAATAAACATAACTATTTACGATGAAAGAGGCGCATCTGCAACAGTTGAAATGCTTTTGGAAATAAACAACACAAATAACGCACCAAACCTTAACACGATAAATCTTCCAGCACCATTAGTTGAAGAACACCCAATAGTTTACACAATGAACATGAGCGACTTAGACTTATCACTCACAAACACTTACGAAAACCTCACATTCACAAACATCACAAACAATTTTAACAACTCAATAACTTTTATCTCAATTGAAAAACAAAGCAATGTAAGAGCAAACCTTATTCTAACACTAACAAACCAAACAGCAGGAAATTATTCTGTTAATATAACAGTAAAAGACTATTACAACCTAACAAGCACGCAAACAATAAACTTTACCGTACATCCAAAATCAACTGCACCAGACATACAACAAATCTATCCTTACGGACTCCCAAAAAGCGCATACACAGTATTTGCTTGGACTGTGAATAATTTTACCAATGCACAAACAGAAATAAATCTGACTGAAAACAAAACTTACATATTTAACCATTCAACAACTGATGATGATGGCGTTGAAAACCTAAAATATACTTGGTATTATGATACTACAAAAGTTACTAACAGTCGATTATTAGAAAACAACCACACATTTAGTCAAACCTATGATTTCTTTTCATCAGGAAACCATAACCTAACACTAGTTGTATCTGACCAAAGGCTTGAAAACAGTACATTTACTTGGATTATTGAAACTTCAGACGTAAACAGACCACCACAATTATTGCGTGCACTTGACAACCTAACAATAAATGCATCCATACAAATAAACCATTTCTTATTTGAATGCGGAATAAACACCAGAGGATTTTATGACCCTGATGATGATAGAAATAGCAATGGAAAAATAAATTGCGATACTGAAAATAACACATTAAATTACACCTACAGCGGATGCTCAGGAATTGTTGCAGTTGAAATAATAAAAGAAGATGACCAACACGGAGTTAAATTTGTCGGTAGAGAGCTTCAAAGCTGTTATGTGAACTTCACTGCAACCGACGGACATTACAATATCACAAGCAATAATATCTTGTTAAATGTGACTGAAGTTGCATCAGCAAGAGATACACCAACATACACACCCGGTTCATCAATAAGAACAGTCACACAAACAATAACAATACCCATACCTGAAGAAGTAGAAAAACCAGTACCACTAGACATATTATTGCCAGAACTTGTAACAATACTAAATAATAATACAATTGAAATACCTGTAAAAATAAGAAATAACTGGAACACAAGTCTTTATGGAACAACTATTAGCGCAAAAACAAATGTCTCAAATATAAAAATTAGTTTTGGAAAAAATTATTTCTACGAACTTAAATCAAAAGAAGTGGTAGAAACATACATGAAAGTATCTAATTACAGGCTTGGAGAAAACTTTGAAATATTAGTATATGCAAATGTTACAGAACCGCCATTCATAGATACTGCAAGCGTACTGATAAATTCATTAGAACAAGCATCAAAAGGACAAGAGGTAGAAACAAAAGTTACATTTGCAAGGGATTTACTAAGTCAAAATCCTGAGTGTCAAGAATTAAACGAATTATTAGATGGCGCTGTAGAAACATTAAGAAAAGGAGACTATGATTCAACGCTTAAAACAGTTGATAATGTCATAAATGGTTGCAAATACTTAATGAGTAAAACAAAACAAGAAAAAGATGCCCCTAGAAGATTTCAAGACGTGGTTTTCAAATTTAAACAGGAATATTTTAAATACGGGTTGTTAATAATTGGATTTTTACTTGTGACAATTCTCGGAGTGTACACCCTAAAAAAAACTAAATAAAGTAGTTAAAAATTAGAAGAAAGCTTGCGATAACCATCCATTAATTCTTCATAATACTTTTTTTGGTTATCAACATCTAAAGATTTATACATACTTAGAAGATCATTATAATACTTTTTTGCGGTTTCAAAATCATTATTATCAAAACTAAAATATAATTGCTCAAGAAAAGTCTGAAACTTCACATAAGAATCATCCGAGGGCTCAGTTGATGGAAGATTATTAGAATAACCAACAACCGAACTAATTTCTTTTTTAGAAACAACTTGTTCTTCTGTTTTTACTTGTTTTTCTTGTTCGTCAGAATGTCCTTTTTTCTTTATTTTAAACTTTTCTTTTAAATTGCTAAAAAATGATTTTTTATCCTTGTGAATAATAATCAACTGATCTAAAAAAGATTTTAAATCATTTAAAAAAGAATGAAGTTCATCAACAGAAAATGATTTAGGAGAATATTCATATATAAAAACATTATTAATTAAATCAAAAAAATCACCTCTTATTTTTCCAGGAATATATATGTTTTTAAGCTCAGAAATTATTTCTTGATGAGTAAATTCATAACTAACATTTGCGTATTCACGTAAAAAATCCTTAAACAAATAATAAACTTCTTCATTATGAATCATCCTCTTTACTAAAAGATAATCAATCTTTTGCAAGAATTTATTCTTTAAAAATAGTTTACTATCTGCTTCTGCACCTCTTTTTTCCTCTTCCATCGATAAAACAATAACATAATAAGTATTTAAAATCTTCGATTTATAGAGGATGAAAAAAAAATTACTCTTGTTCAGTGGATTGAAAAAATATATATAGGAGAAAGGATATTAAAAATAAATATGGTTAAAGAAGAGGTGATTAAACAGGATAAGATATTTGAAGCTAGAATTAAAGAATATCAAGAAAAAATAGATAAAATAAAAAAAGAACTTTCTAAAATCGTTGTTGGTCAACAAGAAGTAATAAGTTATCTTATAGAAGCACTTCTCGCCGATGGCCATGTGCTCGTTGAAGGAATACCAGGAATTGGAAAAACACTTATCGTTCGATGCCTTGCAATTATTACTGGAAGCGTTTTTTCAAGAATACAATTCACACCAGACCTCTTACCAACAGATATACTGGGAATAACCACATATGAAGAAGGAAAAGGATTTTATACAGTAAAAGGACCCATATTTGCAAATTTCGTGCTAGCAGATGAAATAAACCGAAGTCCTCCAAAAGTACAATCAGCACTATTAGAATCAATGCAGGAAAAACAAGTTACCATAGGAAAAGAGACTTTTAAACTACCACCACCTTTTTTAGTAATGGCAACGCAAAACCCTTTAGAACAAGTAGGAACATATAAACTTCCAGAAGCACAAGTTGACAGGTTTTTATTCAAACTAATAATAACATATCCAACTCCTGATGAAGAAATAGATATATTATCAAAAAATATGACTTTAGGGAAGATTGAAGACTACCAACTATTACCAATCATTAATCCCATTGAAATACTAGAAGCGCAAAGATTTGTAAAAAAAATATATCTTGACAAAAAAATAGAAAAATATATTATAAGAATAATTGATGCCACAAGACACCCTGAAAAATATGGTGTAGAATTAGGCAAATATTTAGATTATGGAGCATCACCCAGATCAAGTATTGGAATATTCATCTCTGCAAAAGCTCATGCTCTTATCAGAGGAAGAAGCTACGTCATGCCTCAAGATGTAAAAGAAGTAGCATATCCTGTTCTTAGACACCGTCTTCTAATCAACTTTGAAGGAGAAGCAGAAGAAATAAAATCAGAAGACATAATAAAAGAAATACTTGATAAAGTGCCTATAATCTGATCTGCAAAAAAAGATGCCAATAAAAGAGTTAGAACTAGATTTTGTTAAAAAAATGAAGGATCCGCAGTTCCAAGTAAAAAGAAAAATCTTGAGTAAAATACTAGAAGGAGAATTGCAAACTATCTTTAAAGGAAAAGGTATGGAGTTTACAGGTTTTAGACAATACGTATATGGTGATGATGCAAGCCTAATAGATTGGCCAGCATCTCTAAGAGCAAAAGAAACATTGATAAGAGAGTTTGAAGAATATCGAAACTTTGAAATATTCATATTATTAGATGTTAGTAACAGTATGTTATTTTCTTCAACAAATAAGTTAAAATGCGAATATGCTGCAGATGTAGCGTTTTCACTGATGTACAGCTTGATGAATGTAGGCGATAAAATAGGCATGGCACTTTTTACAGATAAACTAGTTACAAGAAGGATACCACGAATTGGAAGAGAAAACTATCTTTTCATGACTCAAGACCTTACAAATCCAAACAATTATGGTGGAAATTTTGACTTTGAAAAAGCAATAATGCAAACAGGTGCTTTTTTAGGGGGAAAAACACTAATAATAATCATATCTGATTTTATAGGTTTAAAACCAGGATGGTCACACGCGATAAAATCTTTATCTCAAAGATATGAAATCATGGGTGTAATGATACGTGACCCTCGAGACCAAGAAATACCCAGAGGTATTGGTCAATACGTAATAGAAGATCCTTATACAAAAGAGAAATTATATATCGACACAACAAAATATTCAAAAATATACAAAGAACAAGCATTAAAAGAGCAAGAAGAGATAAAAAAACAATTCAGAATTGCAAGGTCTGACCTGTTAACACTTACAACTGACAAAGACTTTTTTGATGACATGATTTTGTTTTTCAAAAAAAGAACAAAAATATTCAGCAAAATGAAATAAAAATGACAGAAATTGTATTTAACAACCCACAATATTTATGGCTTCTTTTAAGCATTCCAATAATTATTATTTCACACTTCTTTTTTCTAAGACACACTAAAAAGAAAGGATTGAAATTTGCAAATTTTCAAACATTAAAACGAATTGATGGAAAAAATGTTTTGACAAAAAACTATACCATACTGTTTATTAGAGTTGGAACGCTTCTTTGTGTTATACTTGCAGTTGCAGAATCAACTTTTTGGTATGAAGGGCTAAGCAATAATAATGACTTTGTAATTGCAATTGATACAAGCGCTTCTATGGCTGCACAAGATATGAATCCTTCAAGACTTGATTCAGCAAAGAGTGCAGCAAAGAGATTCATAGAAATGTTAGACTCAGAATCAAAAATTGGTATTGTAACATTTTCAGGTGTTAGTTTTATAGAAGCAATACCCACCAAAAACAGAGAATATATTCTCAGCAAAATAGATGAAATAGAAATTGAAAAAGCAGGCGGAACAGATATTCCTGGAGCAATAATAACCGGAGCAAATCTAATGCTCAACTCTGAAAAAGGAAAAACCATGCTCATTTTTACTGATGGAAGCAACACTGTTGGAAGATTTCTAGAAGACGCTATAATGGAAAGTACGGACTATGCAAACAAATACCATGTGATTGTTCACACGATAGGCATTGGTAGTGAAACAGAACCAATAGGTTATCTTCCAACCTATTACAACGTCTCATCAGTTTACAATGAAAATAATCTTGTAGAAATAAGTAACTCAACAAGAGGATTTTACTTTCAAGCAGAAGACAATGAAAAACTAGTAACTGCTTATGAAGAAATTGCAAACGACTCAAAAAGAGCAAACCTAAGTATAGATATCACCATGGGTCTTATGATTGCAGCAATAATTCTTTTATTTTTAGAATGGGCACTTATAAGTACAAGATTTCGGAGCATACCATGATAACAACAGTGATTATAAGCATAGTAATAACTTTTCTAATAGCAAACATAACAAAGATGATGAATGATTATGAAAAAACAAAAAAAATAAAATTATCTATGTTTTTTCAAAATGGTGGAATGCCATCCTCACACACAGCAATAATAATATCCACAACAACAGCAATATTTTTAGAAACAGGCCTTACAGAGTTATTCATCGCTTGCGTTGTTATTTCATTCATCGTTATGAATGATGCTGTAAAAGTAAGATTCGAAACAGGCGAAGAAGCAGAAGTCTTAAACAAACTCATTAAAAAAGAGCATATTATTCACAAACTGCTTACTGAAAGAGTCGGACACACACCAAAAGAAGTTTTAGCAGGACTAATAATAGGCATCATAATACCAATAATAATTTATGCATTATATGCTGTGTCGGATAATTAATTTTTTCTGATTAACACATAAACTTTTTTGTTTATGTGTTTTTTTGAGGACATAATCATTCCTCCGTTTCCGATTTGTTTAACAGATCCTTCAGTAATTTCTTCAATTTCATCTTCGAAGTATATTTTTTTGTTTGTAAG
>JAHIUF010000058.1 GCA_018817005.1 Nanobdellota archaeon | reverse complement strand
TTTTTTCTCTTCTTTTGTTAGTTTGTTTGTTATGTCTGTCATTTGTATTGTTTGTATGTTTGTTCTATTTCTTGTTTTTTTTCTGTGATTTTTGTATATATTTTGGAATCCATATATATGCTTTTAATTATCATTGTTCCTCCCATCAATATCATTCCCAATACTAGTGTTCCTGGTCCTCCTAATATCGTTATTGGTAGGCTAGAAGAAGCGGTTATTATTCCTCCTGTAAAGTATTTGTTGCTATGGTCTTTTTGTTTTAGTTCTTTTTCTACTGATTTTATGTACGCTTCTTTTTCTTCTGTTGTTAGTTTGTTTGTTATGTCTGTCATTTGTATAGTTGTTCTAGGTTTTTTTTTGTTTGTTTGATTTCTTTTTTATATTTTACAGATTTTTTGATTCTTGTATAACACATTGTTATGATTGCACCATAGCCAATTGTGGTGGTTGCTACGAGTCCGATTATTGGAATTGATGATGATACTGCAATTGACACCGCCAGCCCTACCATCGTAATTTTGCAGATAGTACTCAGTTCCTTTCTTTCTAGTTCGTCTTCTACTGATTGTATGTGTGCTTTTTTCTCTTCTGTTGTTAGTTTATTTGTTATGTCGTTCATTTGTATAGTTTGTTTAGTTCTTTTTTTGTTTTTTCCATTTGCTTTTCATTTTTTTTAGAAATTAATGTTGATTTCCGATCTCCTAGTAACGCAGTTGAAATTCCTGTAATCGCTGCTGACATTGAAATTAATGGGTTGAAGAACATTAAGATACCACTTATCATCACCAATCCTATACTTGCAGCAAAGTAATTGCCGGAATGGTCTTTTTTGTTCAATTCATGTTTTACTGATTCTATGTACGCGTCTCTTTCTTTAGTTGATATGTATTCAAGATTATTCAGTTTTTTTTTCTTTTCTTTTGTTGTTTTTATCTTCATGATTTCTATTGCTTGCCAATAGTCGTATCCGTTTTTTCTTTCTTGTTTTAATCCTTTTTCTTCTAGCAGATATTTCATCCATTCAGGGTTGTTTAACACGTTGTAGACTTTTAGTGGTACTTCAAGTGATGTTAATTTATTCATGTTTGCTTTTGATTCTTCTATTGTT
This sequence comes from Nanobdellota archaeon, assembly GCA_018817005.1. GTDB lineage: Archaea > Nanobdellota > Nanobdellia > Woesearchaeales > JAHIUF01. The sequence continues at coordinate 22,069 of JAHIUF010000058.1, read as the reverse complement.
TGCAAGGCGATGTCTTCACATAAGTTTGAGATGTTTGTTATTAGTGTACCTTTTTCTGTGAGCAGTTCTTTTGCGTTTTTTATTAAGTAATGCAGTAAGCCTACTCCTTCGTATGCGTTGTCATCTATGCTTTTTGGTCTTGGAATGTATGGTGGGTTGCAGACTATGAGGTCGTATTTTTTCCCTTTGAGTAATTTTTGTGCGTCTCCTATGAGTATTTTTGCTCTTTTATCATCAATGTTTGTTTCTGCGCATTCGCGGGTATTTGGGTTTAGGTCTATCATAGTCATTTCTTCTAGATTTGGCGCTTTTGAGAGTAAGTATTTTGATATGAATCCCGAGCCAAATCCTACTTCTACTGCTGTTTTTACGTTTGTTAAGTCTTCATTTTTTAGTGCTTTGCAGAATAGCATTGTATCGATTGATGGTCCCCAGACGCCTAAATATTTTCTTTGTTCGAATTCGAGACTTACTCCATCGTATTCTGTGATTTTTGTGTGCGATCCGTATAGTGCGAACAGTGTGTCTCTTTTTGCTGGTTCCAACTGTGATATCTTGTGGTTGTCGGTCATGAGAATTGGATTTTCAAAGGTTATTATGTGTTCTTTTTTTTCTTTTGCGTGTGTGTATGTTCTTTTTCCTTTTTCGTCTTTGTCTTGTCCCATTATCCTTGCTAATTCATCGCCGTTTGCATATATTTCTTGTTTTGTTAGTTCGTCGTTGAATTTGATTATCATTTTGGTTCTTATTTTATTTTATTGTTTTTAGGTATTCTTCTTTTGTTAGTATATCGAGGCTTTTTATGTAAAAGCATTCTTGGTTGTTTGCAGAAACGAGTATGTGCGGGTTTATTATTTGTGACTCTTCTCCTCTCCATTGTTCTGGTGTTGTTTCTCCTATCAGGTATAGTTGTTCTTTTGGTGTGCTTTTCGCGATTTCGAAAAGTTCTTTTTCATCTTTATCGCTTAGTAGTCCTTCAAATTTTGTTTGGTATGTTTGAGGGCCAATTTTTTTGTATTTTTTATATGTCTTATTTTTCACATAAAATTTTAGGTCGTTGGAAAAGGAGTATTTGAACTTCATTTCTTTTTTATCATAATATATTTCTAGGCTTTTTCCAATTTGTAAAAGAAAGATTCTTGGGAGTTCTTCGAAATTAACTTCTATGCCTGCATAATAAGTTTGAATTAATATTTGGTAGTTTTGTGTTTCGGAGAACACTTTGTAGATTGCAAATCTTGGTAGTTGTGTGTCTACGTTGTTTACCTTTGTTTGTATTGGTCTTGCTAAGAATTCAAGGTTTAAGGGTTTGTATATCTGGTTTGTTAGTTCTTTTTTTAGTTCGTTGACAATATTTTGTTGGATGTTTTTATCTTCTTCTTTTTTTGGTGTTTTTTTTGCTATTGCTTTTCTTAATATTTCTATTCGTTTCTCGTCGGTGTTTGGTTTTTCTTTAAACGCATTTTCTATTGTTTGTGTTCCTATAACTAGTTTTTCTCCCATCTTAGTCGGTTGAGAAGCCAGTTTAATATATAAATGTTATGTTTTTCACTACTAAAAAATGATGAAAATAATTCTTTTTTTAGAAAAATATTTGGTGGAGCATTTACACGGAGGGTTTTTACACGGGGGGTGTTGGCTAAGAATATGTGTTGCTCCACCTCTTTTTTTATTATGAGTATATCATGTCTGCGTATTCGTAGACTGATACTGTATATGATTTGTCGTTTTTTATTTGGTCTTTTTTTTCTTCGTTCATTATTTGATCAAGTTTCATGTTTTTCACCTCTATTTGTTTGCATCACCCATTATGAGCGAATCAATGTTTATTCCTGAAATTTTTGTTGTTCTATCTTCTTTTAATCTGACTTGTCCAAGATAGTTCTTTTCAGGGTGTGTTGTGTATTTGTGTAGTGGTGGTCCCATTGGTATTCTTTTTTGTGTGAACACAGGTGTGTTGTCTCTTTCACCGATTTGGATTATTTTTGTTTCATATTCTGTTGGGTCTGGTTGCCAGCTTCCTTTTTTACCGTAGCAAGCAGTTTTCACATCATTTTGTGTGTGTAGAACTATGATTTGTTCAGTTTCTGGAGGAATCATTAGTTTTTCATAAAATTGTTTTGTCAGGCTGTTTTCTAATTTTTTAAGGTTGTAAACTGTGACTTTTCCAACTTCAGCTCCTAAAAATACGTTCTTTTCTTTTTTCACAATTGGTTTTCTTGTTTTAAGCAGGTTTTTTATGAATTTCGGCACAATCATCACCTTTTAGTAGTTACCATGGTTGTTATAGTATTTAAATGTTTCGATTTTTAACCACTTCACAGTAATAAATATTATTTAGAAAAGGTTATAAAAGAGAAGTTTCTCCTAAAAAAAACATGAATCAGATACAAAAACCAGACTACAAAGGCAAGAGTATTGTGAACTTGATGAGTTCAATAATCAGAAGTTTTGATGGTGAAGTTATGTATAAAACACTAAAAACTCTACCACCTGAAACAATAAAAAAATACAAAAATGTAATCTTGATAGTTATTGATGGTTTGGGCTATAATTACTTGAAGAAGAAAGATTCTGAATCAAAGCTTAACAGTTACTTACAAGTTAAGCTAACTTCTGTTTTTCCAGCGACAACAGCTTGTGCAATATCAACCTTTTTTACTGGCTTAGCACCCCAACAACACGCAATGACTGGGTGGTATATAAACCTAAAAGAACAAGGTGTTGTTGCATCAATTCTGAGATTCACACCAAGATTTGGTTCTTGTAGTTTATCAGATTATGGTATTAAAGCAAAGCATGTTCTAGATCAAAAAACTGTGTTTGAAAAAATAAAAGCGCAATCAGCAATTGTAACTCATAAAATCATCACCCAATCAGAGTTTTCAAGATATGTAAATCAGCATTCAACAATTTTAACTTACGAAACATTAAAGGGTTTTACAAGACAGATAAAAAAAGCCACTATATCAAATAATAAAAGAAAATATGTCTATGCTTATTGGGGAGAGTTAGACCATTTTAACCACGAGTTTGGCGTTGGAAAAAAAGAATCAGAAGAACACTTTAAAGAAATAGAATTAGAAATAGAAAAATTAATACAAAGACTGAAAAACACAAATTCTTTGATATTAATCACATCAGATCACGGATTTGTAAACATCCCTCCCAAAAACAATATCATGATGGAAAAACATCCAAAGATACAAGCCTGTTTAAGCGCTCCTCTTTGTGGCGAAGGAAGAGCAGTTTATTGTTATGTGCATCCAGACAAAGCTAAAGAATTTGAGAGACTTGTTAAGAAAGATTTTAAGAATTATTGTTATTTATTCAAAAGCCAAGAACTAGTTAAAAAGAATTTTTTTGGGTTGTTCAAACCCAATGCTAAATTGGCAGACAGGATTGGCGATTATACATTGATTTGTAAAGATCAACATAGAATAAAAGACGTTATAGTGCAAGATAAAGAGAAAAAAAAGATTCTTCCCGGACACCATGGGGGTGTTACTGAAGATGAGATGTTTGTACCATTAATCATTATTGATTGTAAATAGTTTTAAAAATAAATTAATTTCCATTCTGCAAATTGTTATCTGAAAACAAAATCAAGAATCTTTTAGAAACAAATATTTCTTCATTTCTAGAAAATGACTTTTTCCAAACAGGTTACGATGTTATCAAACATGTTTACGATGGAAGGGTTTGGATTGTTGGTGGATTTGTGTTTTGAGCTGTGGTAAAAATTCTTTATGACTATGATGCTCCTTTAAAGGATATTGATTTGATGCTAGAGGAAAAATTTCCTTTGACTGAATTTGAAACTCCAAATAATTGGGTTAGAGATAAAAGTTATTTCGGTGCTTTAAAATTGAGAGGTCCTGAAGGGAATATAGATATTTGGTGCTTGCCACGAATTTCATACTTGAAAAACTCAAACTTAGGTTGTTCTATAAATTCTTTTTTGCAAACTGTACCTTTAAATGTTCAGGCGTTGTCATATGACTTAACTGATAAGGTCATTTTTGGTTCAGATGCTTTGAAATCTTTACAGCAAAAGGCGGTTCGAATTCAGGATTATTCCAGAGCATTAGATGATGCCACAAGACATAATTTAACATTGAACGAGTTTATTGGGAAAAAAGCTTTGCAGTATAATTTCAAACCGATTTTTTATGATTTTCATAATGCTTCCGTTCTTAAGAAATAATAAATTAAAAGGTTTCAGTAGTTACTCCTTGTCATCAATTGTGTTTTCAGTCGGGGATATCATAAATTAAAAGGTTTCAGTAGTTACTCCTTGTCATCAATTGTGTTTTCAGCCGGGGATAACATCATCATTAACCTTTAATTTATGGTTCAAAAATTGTGATTTCTTTTTATTGTTAATTTTTGTTAACATCATCATTAACCTTTAATTTATGTTTCGAAAATCAATGTTTTTGTTGCAGGATTAGTTAGTAGCTTTTTGCAAAATACGCGTAGTGTTTTGCTTTTTTATCACAATAAACACATTTCTTGTTTGGTTTTTTCTGACCTAAAGGTATGTTTAGTGATTTTGCACCACCGCTCTTGTCTTTTATCCAGTCTTCGCACTCGACTCCACCACACCATGGAACAAAAGCGATTTTTTTGGCGTTTATCACGCTTTTCATCGCGTCGAAATCATCTGTTTTTACAATGCTATCATCAAGTTGTTTTTTTGCTTTTAAAAATAGATTTGTTTGTATTTCATCAAGTAATTCTTTTGCTCTCTTCTTTACATCTTTGAATTTCACTGCTTCTTTAGCGCCTGTATCTCTTCGGGCAATCATTACTTGTTTATTTTCTAAATCTCTTGGTCCAAGTTCAATTCTTAGAGGCACTCCTTTCATTTCCCATTGGTGGAATTTCCATCCTGGACTATAATTATCTCTTTCATCAAGTTCTGTGGAGAATCTGTTAAGTGTTTTCTTAAGTTCTCTTGCTTTTTTCAAAACTTTATCTTTGGTGTTTTCAAATATTATCGGGACTATGACGATTTTTATAGGTGCTATTTTCGGTGGTAGAACAAGTCCTTTATTGTCGCCATGTATTCCAAATAGGATTCCGAGTGATCTTGTGCTAAAACCCCATGATGTTTGCCAAGGATATTGTTTTTTTTCATTCTCATCTAAGAATGTAATTTCAAAGCTTTTGGAAAAATTTTGTCCTAAACCGTGGGATGTTGCTCCTTGTATTGCTTTTCCATCTGGAAAAAACATTTCAACGCTTGTTGTATAATTTGCACCTGCAAATTTTTCTTTTTCAGATTTTATTCCTTTGAGAACTGGTATTGCATACAATTTTTCGAATAATTTTGTATAAATATTCAGTATTGTTTTTACTTCTTTATTCATTTCTTTTTCTGTTGCGTGGACTGTGTGTCCTTCTTGCCAAAGGAATTCTCTTGTTCTTAAGAATGGTACTGGATGTTTGAATTCCCATCTGATAATGTTGCACCATTGGTTTATTAATATTGGTAAGTCGTTGTATGATCTAACCCATTTTTTGTATGTGTCATACATTATTGTTTCTGATGTTGGTCTTATTGCTAGTCTTTCTGCTAGTTTGCTGTTGCCTCCGTGTGTGACCCATGCAACTTCTGGACTGAATCCCTTTACATGTTCTTTTTCTCGATTCAAAAGGTTTTCAGGTATTAATAAGGGGAAATATGCGTTTTTCACGCCTGTTTTTTTTATTTCTTTATTGAAGAATTCCTGTGCTTTTTCCCACATCTCATATGCGTATGGTCTTATGACCATACAGCCTGATACTTGGGTGTATTCCATGAGCTCAGCTTTTTGTATTGTTTGAGTGTACCATTCAGAGAAATTCTCATCCTTTTTTACGGTTACTCCTTTCTCGTCTTTTTTTGCCATGTTATTGTTGTGTTAGTCTTTTTTATATAGTTTTCCATTGGTCCTTAGATAAACTTTATAAATTCTCTTAACATATTGTTTTTCAAGGTTTTTAAAATGATGCGGGTTGTTTATAGGAATGCTGGTTTGAATTATTTGTTTTTTCTTGCCATACTGCTTGGAATAGTTATTCTTTTAGTTCCTAATATTCTAGAATTTGTTATTGCTTTCATGCTCATAGTGTTTGGCATTTCAGGTCTTATTTTTAGGTCAAAAAGAGGTGGTTTTTTTTGATATCTTTAATGCAGTTGTTTAGTCTTGTATTCGTTACTTTAGTTATTTTCTTGCTGATAAAGTTTTTTAAGAAGTTGTTGTTTTTTGTCTTGAACTCAGTAGTTGGTTTGTTGGCGTTGTTTGGCTTTAATCAACTTTTTGGAGCTTCAATCCCTATTAATCTTTGGTCTATTCTTATCACAGGTATTGGTGGTGTCTTTGGTTTTTTTGTGGTTCTTATTCTTCATTTAGTTGTTTAGAATCTTCTTCTGTTTGATTAGATAACCAGTTGTAGACACAGTTTATTGCTAATAGATTTCCGTTTGCTCTTTCTGGATGAAAGCAGTAATTTTTGTATTTGAACTCGCACGGCATATTGTCACCTCTAACTAAACTACTTGGTTTAGTTCTTAGTATTTCAGTATACTAATCAGTATATAAGTATAACTAATATATAAATTTTTCTGTTGTGACTAGAATAAGAATCAAGTAGTTTCTAGTCTTCAAAAAGAAAAGGCAATTCTTTTTCAGTTTTCTTCAAATAACTCTTAAGATATTTAACTTCTCTATCAATAAGCGCAACATTCTTCTTTAATTCGGAAATAGTGCTATGAATAGAAAACTGTTCAAGATTTAATTTATTAAGAAAAGTGTTTTTTCGCTCTAAAAACTCATTAGTTTTAATTATAAGATTAGATTCTTCATCTTCGTTCTTAATCTTTTCTTCATTTTCCAGAAGATGTTCTTTAGCTTCAAGATAATGAATCATTGTTCGTATAGCTTTAATATCATCTTTCCAAAGCTTTTTGGCATTGATAACTTGCAATAAGTACTCTTTTGCAGCAATCACGTTTTCTTTCGAGAGTATTTGATAAAACTCTTGTTGTTGAGTATTTGAAACATTAAAGAACAAGGATTGTTCCATCATTAACATATCTCCAAGTACCTGACCATCATCCGCAATACTCGGACCAATTAAATACTTTGGAACTTCTGAGACTTGAACTTTAAAAATAGAGTTTTTAGAATTCAAAGCTTTTCTCCACTTGTTTTTTGGCAAATGACTCAAGATTTTATATTGATTATAAACAAATGGTTGTTGTGCTTGAAGGTTATTCATAAATAGATTTGTGTATTTTTTAATATAAATATTTATTTGTTTTGACAATATATATAAACAATAATCTATTCTTTATATTATGGTTCAATTATCAGATTTAATAAAAAGACCACCAGCAAAGATAATTCCGAAGAACGAACCGACAAATAATCAATCTGTTGAATTGTCTCACGGATTAGCATCTATAATACCCTCTTCGAATCAAAGTCCTGACAGGTCATTTTCATCTTCACCAACAGTAGTTAGCACATTATTAGCTAATCTGATGAAACAACCTGATTCTGATTATAAAACGCCTGTCAAAGCGAAGCCTCAATTAAATATGCGACCAAGAATAAATATGCGACCTGAAATAAACAAGTATAAACCCGAACCAATCACTTTTTCAAGAATAGATTTGAACAAAAAATCACAATTACCAGATACTCCAAAACCTCCAGCTCAAAAAAAAGAAAATACTGATTTTGCTTTTTCAAAACCTCAAAAATCAGGTGATTCTCAATCAGCTATTGCAAAGTCCATAAGTGATTATTTAAGTGGAAAAAACAGACCCTATGACGAAAAAAATCAAAAATCAGAATCTAAAGATAAACCTGAGGAAGAAGTGCTTTCTGATAAACAAGGATTTATGAATGCTGAAGCAACATATTTTATGGGGATAAAACATGTGGAAGAATTGTATTATGCTAAAAAAAATCCTGATTTGGCATTTCAAAACATCATAGATTTCACAAAGAAAATAAACAAAATGGATAGGTTGTTTGATAATCTTCTTTTATTATCAAGTTACCCTCATTACAAAAACAAGAAAGATTTCTTACCTCAGAAAGTGTTTAATATGATTTTGTTGGCAATGGATTTTGGAAATTATTTATTATCATCAAATTCTAAAAATAAATGGGCCGTGACACTTGACAACTTGGTGGCTTCAGCTGGTTTATATCGCATAGGCATGGCTAATTTGAAGGGAATATTACATACAGATGGTCAACTTTCAGAATTACAAATGTTAAAACTTAAGAATCATCCTGAATATGCCGCGAAAAGACTGGATAAATTATTGTTTCCTAGTGGGCTCGATAAAGAAGTCATAAAAAAAGCAGTTTATGAGGCTTATGAGGAATTAGATGGTTCAGGTTATCCGAACAAGATAACTAATCCTAATACTTATTCTCAAATATTAAGAATCTTAGATATGTATGAAGCAACTACTCATTCAAGATCTGGAAGAAATCATTATAATCTACCAAACGAAGCAATGATAAAAATAATTGCTATTGGAAGAAACAATCCTGACAAACTTGACAGACGGGTTTTGCAAGATTTGATAAGAAAGTTTGGAGGATTTTATCCTGTTGGAACATATGTAAGAATCAATACTGGTCATTTAGGTCGAGTCTTAAGGGTTAACATGAACAATCCCATGAGACCGATAGTCAAGTACAAATATGAAGTTAAAGGAACCGAGGATAATGAATGGTTACAAAGAATGCCTAAAGATGAGATAGTTAATTTATTAGATGAGCCGTTGTGGTGTATTGATACTTCAAGAGGTCAAAGAGGTGCTTTAAGATATGAAGATTTGCCAGAAGAAGAACAAGCGTTATATAGAGTGTTAGAATCTGATAAAAGTGTTCATCTATAATCCGGTTCATCCTGCCTAATCTTTAGGTACGTTTTATTATCTTCGCCAAATTCTTCTGTGAAACCATAAACTTTTTCTGGAAAAAATTCGAATTGATCTTTAAACTGCTCATTGAACACTTCTTTAATAGAACCTTTAATCTTTTTTTCATCTGAATTAAAATGTTTTACCATGCATTCAATCATTTTATCAAATAAATAATGCCCTAAAAACCAGTCATAGACAAAGCTATAATTTTGCTTTGTAGAAATATTATCTTCTCTTCCAAGAATATGCTTTTCAAAGTTAGTGTGTAATCCTTTGATCCTTCTGATGTCAAAATCAACCATTAAACTTTGAAAGTCACGATGAACAACTCTTGTTGGTTCTAAATCATAGTTCAGTTCTAACAGGGTGTTTTGCCCATGACTTTCAAGAAGTATTCCTCTGTTCTGAGCAAAGAAAGCCCATGTTGAAATTACTGGCTTTATTAATTGTTCTACAAAAAAATTATTTGGTTCTGCACATTTTTCTTTTATCATTTGTACCATTAAAGGTTCATCATCAGGATTTTTCATGTCTTTTGAGTGCAAAGAAAAATATGGTATTAACATTCTCTTTTCGTAAACACATGGTCGAGGCTCTGTTTCTCTTATAATCTGGCCTATGCTTCCGTATGTAAGACCAACTGTTTCTGGCAGAAACCCAAATTCTTTTGGTGCATCAGTTGCTTCTTCAATATCGCGAGATATTTTTATACTATGTTCCACAGATGATTTTCGGACACGCCTTATATATCTTGAAATTCGCCTATCCAAATGTGTTTTTACATAATAACCATAATTATTGACAGGCCAAACAGTTCTCGTGGATGAAGTTGGTGAAACTTCCATGTATCCATCGATTTGTGTGAGTCTTCTTAGACCAGAATCCTTTTCAAAGTCAGGAAGCATTTCTGGATGAATATAGAAACGGTTTGGTTTTATAGAAAGATTCTTATCAGGGTTTGCCAGTAAAACCTTATAGTTATCTTCTTTTTTTAAATCAGTATATCCAAGCATAAAACTGTTTTTTCCTTCGATTGGGTGATATATATTTTTGACTTCTGAAAATGTAGCGTAATCAGCATACTTTCGGTCATTAACATATCTTTCCAGATACATTAATTGATCTTTTTTCAACATGTCCTCAAGTTTCATCAATTAACCCCTCTATACTTTTTTTTATCATTTCTTTTCTTGTTTCAATAAACGATTCTTTGCCTGTTATGATGTTTTTCCATGCTTTGGTATTATCATGTTTATTTGAATTGGAGAAATACTCTCGCCAATGATAACCGTGTTTATCACACACAGATGTGTAAGACTCAAAATTATTACCTTTCAAATATCCTTCATAAAGCAATTCTCCAGTTTTTTTATCACCAGTATTAGTTATTCTTTGCAGTAAATGCCATAATGGTTCAAGAGGATGTATCTCAATAGTTGTAGATTTTTTTATCTTGTTTTTAGCTTCGTTTATGAATTGGTCTGAATATCTTTGAAATCTCTTGATTCCAATGGTTGTGTAATCTTCCATGGGTGTTCCTGGTTGCGGGAGCAGGGGATACATGTATATTTCTATTAGATTTTGAGAGTGATGTTGGTCCAAAATGCTTGATATCTTTTCAACGAGATTTACAAATAATTTTCTATCAAATTCTTTTTCTCCGGGAATTCCAACTAAATGATATAGTCTGACGTTAGAAATTTTATGGGCTATTTGTGAAATGTTTTCGAAGATTGTTTTATTACTGAATCCTTTGAGCATAACATTGTTTCGTAAATAATCAGAGCCTGTTTCTGGCGCTATATGTATTTCTGTTTGATCAAGATATTTTTCTATTCTTGGCAAGTCATCAACTCTTACAGATCTGATAACCGGAATTGTTGTTTTCAGATTAGTCTTTCCCCAAGCAAATACTTCTTCAAGTTTATTTGTTGGTATATTTGTTACGGATCCTCCTGCAATGGTTGCCTCTTTCACACCTATCGAGTCGAACTCTTTAAGATATTTTTTTATTGGTTCTATTCCTTGAAAAGAGTATTTTCCTCGAACATTGCTTAATTGGCAGAATGAACACTTAAACTTGCAGGAGTAATCCGCGAATATCAGAGCTTTTTTATCACTCATGAAAAGACTTGCTCTGCGAGTATTAGGTACATCTTTTATGGTTTGAAACTTTGTTTTTTTACTATATTTTGGAATGTATACTCCTTTTATTCTTGCGAGTGATTTATTTAGTTGTTCTTCTGGAATATTTTCTTTTTTTGCTTGTTGATATTTTTTTATAATCTTTGATGCTGCAATACTTCCTTCACCCATAACGAATGCATCAATGAATCCGAAGAATGGTGCTGGGTTAAATACTCCTAATCCGCCAGCAATTATAAAAGGGTCTTTGTAGAGTGTTCGGTCTTTTTTTAGTATTTTAACATTTGATTTTTCTAAGAATTCAAACATATTCTTTATGATGCTCGGGTTTGATATTCCAATACCGATAACATCTGATTGGCATACATTCCAATTATTAAAAAGAGTTGTTATGTAATCTTCTTTGTTGTTGTAAAGATTCATTATATTTTTATCATATAAACTTGCAAAGTCCACAGTTACATTTGTTGATTTGTGTATGTGGTCTGCGACGATTTGTAGTCCTGCTGAAAGCTTTAGTGTTTTTAATTTATCAGGTTGAACCATTACAACTTTGAAATCATCTCTGTTATTTTCGTTCCAGAATTTTGAGCATTCGGGGCTGATAATGATTTGTTCAAGTTCTTTTTTCTTGGCTTCTTTTTGTGCTTTCATAAATTCAGTCATTTTGTCTCCGTAAAGTATAGCTATCGCTATGTTGATTTTTGTTCTTATGTTAAAGTTGAAAATTGATGGTTAAATTAAAAATTAAAATTATATCTTGTATGTTTCTCCTTCTTTTGCAAATATTATTTTGATTGTTTGTTCTTTTTTTTCTTTCTCTAATGCTTCGAGTTGTTTGCTTAAGTATTGGTTTGCTTTGGCTGTAATCTCGTCTATTTTTTTATCGTCATGTTCTGGTTCGTGATGTCCGAGTATTAGTTTTTTTACGCCTGCTACGAGGGCTATGTCTATTCCTCTTTCATATGTGCTGTGTCCCCAGCCTTTTTTTGCAAATCCTTTAATTCCGTGTTGTTGTGGATCATATTCTTCGGGTGTGTATTGTGCATCATAATATAGTAGGTCTGCATTTTTTGTCCATTCAATGATTTTTTTATCTGTTGGTCCTAGTTCATATGTTTCATTAATTGTTTGACCGTCGTGTTCATTGTCTGTGCAGTAGATGAATTTTTTTCCTTTTTCTTCTATTTTATATGAGAAGCATCCGTCTGGATGGTTGACTCTGATGTAACTTGTTTTGGCGCCGTTTTCTACTGTTTCTCCTTCTTCTAAGTCGTGAAAGTTCATTTCAGCACCGATTGTTTTCATTTGGTTTAGTGTTACTGGAAAATTTGGGTATTGTTGTTGTCCTGCAAGTGTTTCTTCAAGCGATCTTTCCATTTTTCTCTCGCCGTATATGTCAAATCTGTTGCCTTTGATGTATGCTGGTTTGAAAAATGGAAAGCCTTGTATGTGGTCCCAGTGTACGTGGCTTAGGAATATTTTTGCGTGTCCTTTTCCTTTACTAAATTCTGTTTTAAGGAGGTCTATTCCTAGTTGTCTTAGCCCGCTTCCCATGTCAAGTATGTATTCATCATTGTTATCTAGTTTTACTTCGAGGCAGGTTGTGTTTCCGCCATAATTGTTAGTTTTGTTATTCTGTGTTGAGGGTGCTGGTATTGATCCTCTGACTCCGTATAGTTTTATTTGCATTTTTGTCACCTAAATTTATTGTCTGTACACGTGGTATCCTTCTATTGGTAAATCTGCAACTAATCTTTGTTGATTGCCATTTTCTTGATATATTATTGGCATCATGTATTCATAGTCAAAGTATCTGTTGCCTTCGTATATGTTGTATTGGTATTTCATTACGAGTTTTTTGTTGTTTTGGGTTATTTTTCTTAACTCTGTTATTAATCCTTCGACTTGTTTTTTGTCTTGTTCTTGTTGGTATAATGCTTTTGTTATGTTTTCAATTCCGTTGTATTCTTTTCCTGCAAATTGTCCGTTGTGTATTTGTTGTATGTTTTGTGTGTTGTGTATGTTTTGTGTGTTCATTTCTTATCACCGATATTAGTATGTTTTATGTTATATATAAAAGATTTTGATTGTTTTTTTATGAAAACCAAAAAATTTATATATTAAATTTAGTTATTGTAAAATAATTATGAAATTAGATTTACGAAACCGTCAAATTCTATATGAATTATGGCAGGATGCTAGAATCTCAAGCTCACAGATTGCTAGAAAAATTGGGGTTTCACGTGAAGTTGTTGATTATCGCATAAAGCGCTTACTCGAGGAGAAATACATATCTCATTTCATAACAATGGTTAATACTGACCGGCTTGGTTATGTTTCTTATAATATACATCTTCAATTGAAAAATTTCGATGAAGAAAAACTTTTAGGAATGATAAAATATTTGAGTAATCATCCTTTTGTCAAATGGGTTGTTTCTTGTTCTGGAAAATGGGATTTGGTTTTTACAATGATGGCTAAAAACAAGATTCATTTTGATGAGTTATTTACAGATATATGTGATAAGCTTCGAGATCACATAGCCGACTATGATATTCTCACTCGAATTAAGATATACAAGGATTTGGATGTTGTTTTTCTTAAAGGGGAGATAAAATCGTCTACTTATTGGAAGAAAAAAGATGTTCCTAGAAAGGTTCGTCTCGACGCACGGGATTTAAAGATTTTGGGTGTTTTAAGTCAGAATGGACGTATGCATTTATTGGATATTGCAAAAAAAGTTGATTTGACGCCTGAAGCGGTTAATTATCGGATGAAAAAACTTGTTTCTCAGCAGATTATAAGGAATTATCGAGCTGTTATTGATGTTTCCAAGCTTGGTTATCTTTGGTATATGTTAATGCTTGATGTTCAGAATATCACACCAAAAAAAGAGAGTGAAATCATGACTTTCTTTAATGACACACCAAATATTTTTTATGTTGATAAAACAATTGGACGTTGGAATTTGCGTGTTGAGATTATTACTAAGAACCATGAGGAGTTCTATAAAATTCTTGTTGATATAAGAAATCATTTTCAGGATATTTTGAAATCCTTTGAGTTATTAATTCTTTTCAAAGATTGTTATCAGGTTTCTTACGCTCCTGGTATGATAGAAGAATTAAAAGAAGAAAAAATTGTATAAGAAAATAATTTTAAAAATTGTTTTAAAAAATATTTATCGATAGTTGATTTTTAACTCTTGATTGAACTGTTTTTCCACATCATTTCGGAGTTTCATAACCATAACTTCTGATGTAAAATCTTTGTTATAAACATCAACTACTCCTCTGCTCGTGTTATATATTAGTATGTGTGCATTTTTGAATTCGTCTAATTTCATCGGTTCTGCTTTGCTTCTCAAATCTTTGAATATTTCGAAGTCTGATAGTTTTTTAGGTGCAGTTTTTCCTTGTAATGTTAGTTCTTCATTTTCTTTTTTTCTTTCGTTAAGTCTTTCTTTTGTTGCGTCATCATCGCATTCAAGTTGCATGATGTAAACATCTTTTACACAGTGAGAATTTATTATTTCGTTTATTTGTTCTCTTCGTTCTTTTAGATGATATGTTGCGTCAAGAATAACGCCTACACCATGTTTTAGTTTATTTTCTGCTTGTTGGTGCATATCATCATACACCATTTCTTTATTGATTTCAGGCACTACTTCTGTAAAACTAAATGCTGTGTCGTATGTTTCTCTTATTCTGTCGCTTTCAAGCGTTTCTGGGACTCCGAAAACTTCTTTTATCATGTTCAGCGATACTGTTTTTCCTGAAACTGGCAATCCTAATCCTGCGACAAGAAATTTTTCTTCATATTCATTATTGCTTCTAAGTGCTTTTGCAACTTGATAAAAATTTTCAATGTCTGCTCGAGATTCAATCATGCAGAGTTTTGATCTACCTTTTTTTTGTTCTTTTGATATTAATTTTATTATTTCTTCGTTGCAGGTAAGTGCTCCTGTTTCGTATATTCCTTTATGTAAATCTGCTTTTTCTGCTGTTTGTGTTAAGTGTACTTGTCCTATGTATTTTGAATGTTTTTTAAAGAATGCGATTGCTTTTTTGTTGGCTTCTCTTAGATTTAAACCACCGTCTTTGCTTGTCAGGTCAAGAACGTAATGTGCTGTGTCTAGATTTATATTTGTTCCATATGTTTCGTGGAGTTCTACTAATTGTTCTTCAAGAGCTCCTCCTGTTTCAACGCACAGTTTTACTTTAAAATCTTTTTTGTTGATGTAGTTTGTTAGGTTTTTTATGTATTCTTTATACTCGTTCCAGTCTGCTCCTTTAAGTATTGTTCCTGGTTTTGTTACGTGTACTGTTAGAAGTTCTATGCCTAATTTGTCTGCTAGTTGAATGGTTTTTTTCATTTCTTCTTGTTTTGTTTCTTCTGCATAAATAGTTATTTTTCCATCGGGTGTTTGCACGACTGGTTTTTGATTGCCGTCTTCTTGTTTTCTGTATTCTTCCGGCACAACAAACCATTTAAAGTTCATATTCAATGGCTTGCTGTCTTTTGGATTTCTGTCTTCTACAAAGGGTGCGTGCATCATTAGCTTTACGCCTTTTTCTTTTAGTTTGTTAACATAATCTTGAATTTTTTTATATTCTGGTCCTTCGAGTGCTAATTCATCGAATGTTTGGAAGTGTACTTCTATTCCTCCAAGTAGTCCGTTGAATTCTTTGATTTTTTTGTCTATTCCGCCGTTGAATTCAATTAGGTAGTTTCCTGGAAATAATTTTCCTGTTTTACTGTTTGGATTGTCTGGGAATGTGACGAGAATGTCTAGTGTGTCGGGATTTGTTCCGCTTATTGTTTGGAATAAATCTTCTGCTGTTTCTAGTCCTTTTTGGACGTATTTTGTTGCAAAGTCAAGTAGTTTTGATTTCATTTTTTACTAGGTAGTAGTGATAAATATATAAAGGTTTCGTTTTAAACTAGGATTTTTCACTTCAAAATAGATATATTTAAATATGAATTGTCGAACAGTAATATTGCTATGAAATTTCTAATGAAAGCAATGTCCACCGCGGTTTTTCTGTTTATATTTGTCGTAGGTTTTATGATAATAAAAGACAACCCCAATATTTCTGGGATAACAGGAAAAGTGATATCTGATACTTCTAAACTAACAGAAGTTGTTGAAAACACAGGCGACACAATAGAAAAAATCGATGAAGTTGCTGAGTCAACAGGTTTAAAAGATTTGGCGAAAGATAAAGTTCTGGACATATTGGGAGTTGTAGACACAAAATCCCTTATAGAAAACATTCTTTTGTTGCGTGAAAATTCAAACGACCGAAACACTATTATGATTGCATCAACCATAACCTCGATAAATAAAGAGATAGAGGATTCAAAGCCAGTCTTAAAGAAAGCATGGCAGGATACGCTCGAATGCGTGTTTGCTGGTTGTGAAGATGACGTGTACTTGGAACTGATAGATTATGTTGCCTTGCAGAATTTAAAAGGAAAAAACCAGGCAATACATTCATTAATCGAAACGTACACCTTTTGGAATATAAACAATGTTCTTTATTTTTCTGAATCATTAACCAAAACAAATGCTTATATTGAAGAATTTGAAAGTGAAAAAATAACTGCTTTGTGGGAAGATTTAGTTGATTGTGATGGGAAATGCATTGATTTCACAGAACAAACATTTGTTCTAATAAGCGCTATGAACACCGCACAGTGAAACAATATCTTTTTATATGATTAAGTTCAGATACTTGTTTAATGGCTGATTTTACAATATTTTTAAGGTTTTTACTAGCTCTACTTTTAGGTGCGTTAATAGGCGCTGAAAGAGAACGATTTGCAAAACTAAGAGATGAATATTTATTTGGAGGTATAAGAACTTTTATGTTTATTTCACTTCTTGGAGCATTATCTGCTTATATTGCAGAAATGTATTTTTCATGGTTTATTGCGTTCTCATTTTCTGCAGTGTTAATACTTATTGCAATCAGTTACTTTGCAGCCACGAAATTCAGTAAAGGAGCAAGCATAGGTCTAACTGCAGAAATAACAGGTTTATTGGTTTTTATTATTGGACTAATAACCTTTAAAGGAGAACTAATCTTTGCAGTAGTTCTTGCAATTATCATAACCACAGTCCTTTATATGCGTGATACGTTGCATAAGTTAATCAAAAAGGTGAGTAGAGAAGAAATGTATGGAACATTGATATTTGCAATAATTGCGTTTGTAATTTTGCCTTTTCTTCCCAATCAAACTTATGGTCCGCTTGATGTTTTTAATCCTTATAAGATTTGGTTGATGGTGGTATTCATATCTGGATTAGGATATGTTGGATACATACTCATTAAACTTCTAGGTTCAAAAAAAGGTCTTGGATTAACTGGTTTTTTAGGAGGTCTTGTGTCAAGTACTGCTGTAACCATGTCTTTTGCAACAAGTTCTAAAACTGAGAAAAATGCTAAAACTGTGAGGCTTTTCGTATTTGCAACATTAATTGCTAATGCTGTAATGTTTGTTAGAGTTATAATAGAGGTTTACGTAGTAAACAGAATGATCCTTGGAAAACTTTTAATTCCTTTGGGCGTGATGTTTATAGTGGCACTTGCAGGAGCATTTTATATGTGGTTATCTAGCAAAAATTCAACCACTATAACTAATAAAGCTCAAAAAATAGAAGTGACTCACACTAGTCCTTTAAGTCTTGGTCCAGCACTAAAATTTGGACTTTTATTTGGAGTTGTTTTGTTTGTGATAAAATTTGCTCAAATATATTTTGGCAACAAAGGAATATTTTTAGCCAGTCTTGTTTCTGGGTTTGTGGATGTTGATGCAATTACTCTTTCAATGGCGAGTCTTGCAGGAACTGAAATCTCTGCAAAAGTTGCAGCAACAGCAATAACTATTGCTGTTATGAGTAATACTGTAATTAAATTTATTTATGCAGCAATATTTGGTTCTAAAAGCTTTAGAAAAAGTCTTGGTGTGGTTTTTGCTCTTATGATGGTTGCAGGCATAGTTTCTATTCTCTTAATTTGATTTTGTATTGGTATGTTAAATTAATTCTAGTTTTTCAATTATGAGCTCTTTTTCTCCTTGATAATTGCTTATTTTTCCTGTAATGCTTACTTTGCTGCCTGTTGTGAGGTTGACTTGTTCAAATAAAACTGCTTTTAATATTTGTTTTTGAGATAATTCAATTATAGTTATGTTTTCTTTAGAAATTACTTTTTCCAAGTAACCAATAATTTTCACAGTGTCTTCTTCAGTTTTCTGGCTTAGGTCAGATATTTTTGTTTCTTCCAACTCACTTGTTTGTAGTATTGTGAATAGTGCTATAAGTCCCATAACTGCTGTTGCTAGTGCAAATTTCAATAAATTTTTCTCTTCCACAATATTTTGTTTGATTTATCGTGTTTATTAATTGTGTGTGCTCTGTTTCGTGAAATTTTCGATTATTTTTGTGCATAACATTTAAATATGTCCTCTTATTTTATAGGGTTTAATGAAAGAGGATGAGTTGAGTTTTAAAACAACGAAGGACATTTCTGTGCCTAAGAGAATCGTTGATCAAGTTATTGGTCAGGAAGATGCAGTTAATGTTATAAAAAAAGCTGCTGCTCAAAGAAGGCACGTTCTTTTGATTGGAGAGCCCGGAACTGGAAAAAGTATGCTTGGTTTGGCTCTTGCAGAGCTTCTACCTAAAGAAAAACTTGTTGATATCATGGCATTTTATAATCCTAATGATGAAAACCAGCCTTTAATCAGAACTGTTAAAGCAGGTCAAGGTAGGGAGATGATTGCTAAATCAAAGATTGAAAGCTCTGGTTTGTTTAAGAATCAGAATGCTTTAATGTTTATTATTGCGATTTTTGCTATGATTGTTCCTTGGTGGGTCAGGACTAAATATGATTCTGATATTATGTTTGCAGCTTTTTTTCTTGGAGGTATGCTTTTTCTTGCGGCATTCATTATATTTCTAAATTTAGGAAAGCGTATGGCTGTTAATAAAAGTCCTACCCCTAAGTTGATTGTTGATAATTTTAAGAAAAAACAAGTTCCTTTTTTAGATGCTACTGGCGCTCATGCAGGTGCTCTTTTAGGTGATGTTTTGCATGATCCTTTTCAAAGTGGTGGTCTTGGCACTCCTGCTCATGAAAGAGTTGTTGCTGGAATGATTCATAAGGCTCATCTTGGTGTTTTATTCGTTGATGAAATTGCAACTCTTCAGCCTACAACTCAGCAAGAATTATTAACCTCTCTTCAAGAGGGGAAATTTGCAATTACTGGTCAGAGTGAGCGTTCTGCTGGTGCTATGGTTAGAACAGAGCCTGTTCCTTGTACTTTTGTTCTTGTTGCTGCAGGAAATGCGGATACTGTAAGGCAGATGCATCCTGCTCTTCGTTCTAGGATTAGGGGTTATGGATACGAGATTTTTATGAAGGAGACTGTTCCTGATACTATTTCTAATCGTAAAAAAATAGCTCAGTTTGTGGCTCAAGAAGTTGTTAAGGATGGTCGTATACCTCATTTTTCAAAAGCGGCTGTTATGTATATTTTGGAAGAAGCTCGAAGAAGGGCTAATCGTAAGGGTCATTTGACGTTGAGACTTAGGGATTTGGGTGGTCTTATTAGGGCTGCTGGGGATGTTGCTTTTGAAGAGAAAGCAAGTGTTGTTGAGAAAGAACATATTTTGAAAGCTAGAAAAATTGCTCGTTCATTAGAGCATCAAATGGCTGATGAGATTATTGAGCGGCGTAAGGAGTATGAGGTTATTGTTGTTGAGGGTGAACGTGTGGGTCGTGTTAATGGTTTGGCGGTTCTTGGTTCTGGTGGTAGTTATTCTGGTATTATTCTTCCTATTGAGTCAGAAGTTACGCCTGGTGGCAAAGAGTCGGAGATTATTGCTACTGGTAAACTTGGTGAAATTGCTAAAGAGGCTGTTAAAAATGTTTCTGCTATTGTTAAAAAATATTTTGGTCAGGATATTAAGGAAACTTATGATATTTATGTTCAGTTTTTGCAGACTTATGAGGGTGTTGAGGGTGATTCGGCTTCAATTGCTGTTGCTACAACCATTATTTCTGCTTTAAAGAATATTCCTATTAAGCAGGAATATGCTATGACTGGTTCCCTTTCAGTTAGGGGTGAGGTTCTTCCTATTGGTGGTGTTTCTTCTAAAATTGAAGCAGCTATTGATGCTGGTATTAAAAAGGTTATTATTCCTCGTTCTAATCTTAATGATGTTGTTATTGATACGGATCGTTTGAAATTGATTAAGATTATTCCTGTTGATACTATTTATGATGTTTTAAAGGTTATTATGAATTGGAAAGGTAAGTCTTCTATTTTGAATAAGATTGAGTTGGCTGAAAAAAGAAAAAGATAATTTGTTATCACTGATAAGTTATAAATAATCGAAACATTTAAATATTAGTATTAATTCTTTGATAAGATAAATGGCAATTAAAACAATAGAAGAAACCAATCTCGAATTGGAAAAACTTGTTGATCTATTTAGACAATTACCTGATTCTAATCAGCAAGAACAACTACCAAAACCACTAATCCCTATAATGAATATAGGTGCCAAATCAATAGTTAATGACATCAATAACATATTATACTCTGCAATCGAAGAACGAATAATAGAAGTCAATGCAATAAAAATAAAAACAGAGTTAGACATAAATAGCAAAAAATCAGAAGAACAATCATTGCTTTCTTCATATCTCAAGCACGTTTTAGATGTCAAAGAAGTTAACCCAAAAACAGAATACACTTTTATCAAAAACTTATCATATAATACAACATCTGAAGGAACATCTGCAAACACAATTACTTTCAAATTAACTGACTTAAACAAACCAAATGTTGAACTTGATTTAGGAGATGGAAATCAACCTCAATATATGATAAATCTACAATCATCAGAAATAAAATCAATACAGTTTATAAAGACAAATAATAATTTTTTATCACCTATATTCAAGTTTGGTTCAACATCAAAACAATTTTATATTGATGCAGCGATTCCTATTGAAGAAAACTATGTCAACTTTAAAGGCATGAAAGTACACCATGTGGCGAAAGGAAATTTTCCATCAAAATTTGATGGTGCATCTTGTTTTTCGGAACGCATGAAACTTAAAAAAGGCACCTTTAGAAGAGATGGCTCAGATTTTTCAGAACGTCCAGGAAGAATTTCTGGGTTGATATTTTATGATGGTGAGTTATTAGAATTGTGCAACTATAATATACCTCGACCATTGCGAGACGACAGATCCTTTCAAGGTGATGTAACTATTGCAGCAGTTGCTTATTATAAACAAAAATTCAAAGATAAGAATCTTAAAGGTATAAAGGTATATGAGGGCGAATCAATTATAGAAAGGCTGAAATCTGCATTTAAGTAGAAATCTTTAAATTAGTTCTTTAATTCCCAATCATTTATGGGAATAAACAATGCTGCGAAGCCGGATCATATAATACTTGCAGGAACAAATCCTAAAAGACCAGTACATGGTTATTCTTGCAAAGCGTTATTGCCATATAAACAAAAGCCACTAGTCTATTATGTTTCTAAAGCCTCAGCAGAGTCAAAGATGTTTAACAAGCAAATAATTATTGGTCCAAAAAAAGATCTTGAAAATGTTTTATTTGAAGAGTTTGACAAGATGAAACACTTTTCTTATAAAATAATTCAAGAAAACGAGCCAGGCGATGCAGAACAAATCGTGCATAATGCGATAAAAGCATTGGATTACCTTGAAAGTGATTCGAAATACACCTTTATATCAGGCTGTGACATTCTTGGAGTAACAGGTGCTGATATAAAAACAATTTGCTTTGATGGCGTTGTTCAGAAAGGTATAAATATGTATACTGATTAAATATTTGTATGATTCAAACACAAATAAATAATCAGTATGAAGTTGGTTTACAAAGACAGATTCTTAAAGTTTTCCATGCAAGTAATTTGCGGTTACATGA
>JAHIUF010000057.1 GCA_018817005.1 Nanobdellota archaeon | reverse complement strand
TTTATTCCTCGTTCTATTTTATTTTTATAAGCAATTATTTTTTGTTCTATTAGTTGTTCTGTTTGTTTATTCATTTTTTCATTACCTCTCTAATTGTTCTGGTTTTATTTGTTTTGTTTTCCAGATTTCATCAGCTTTTTGTTGATAATATTCTTTTTTATCTTTTAGAAAGAACTCTGTAGCACTAAAAATTGGTGCTGAAGTTACTTTGTTCCAGGCTGTTGATACAAGCAGTTTTATTAAAGGATGATCTTTGAGTCTTTTCATCATATTAGCCATGTCTTCTTGTGCTTCATTATTGAATAAGTTCATTGTTTCTTTTTCAATATTTAATAGTGCATTGTAGAATGATGTGAATGTTTCTTTGGTTGAAAATAACTGTTTATATATTTGATTTCTACCTTCTTTTCTTTTAACAAGGCTCATTTCGCTGCAATCCAGTTCTTTAGCAACTTCTTTTGTTTTATACATTAATGCTTCTAATGTTTGTTTTTCTATATTTTCGTAAACAATACTTGCATCTATTGCTTTTAGACTTCCTTGCAAGTCCAGATTCATTTTCTTTGAACCAAAAATTATTTGTTCTTTAGTTTTTTCGAGTTTTGTCTCTATGTTCGAGTAATGCTTTTTTGGGTTGAATGTTATTTTTGTTAAGTATTTTTGAATGAAATTATTCACATATCTTTTCATATAATCTTTTTCTTCATTTTCTTCTTTCATGAATTTTTTAAGAATTTTTTCTTCTTTTGGAAGATAGGTTTCAATTGGTGTTGCTTCTCGTGCTATATCGCTCATGATAGAATCGATTGTGTATTTTTCTTTTTCAATTATATTGTTCATTTTCATTTCGATAATCTTCACCAATTTATAAAACTTTTTATTTTTACTACTAAATAATGGTGTTTTATTCAAACGTAACATTTAAATACTATAAATAATTAGAATATTATGACGAGTTACCATGAAAAAGCCGCTAACAGTAATAATTATTGCAATATTTCTATCAGCATTTGTAGTTGCACAAACAGCACCACTAGTTTTGCACACAAGTATTCAAAATCTTGAAGAAATGAAAGACGACCCTTACTTTTATAATTCTCTAGGAAACTATCTTCTAAACAAAGGAAACTTTGAAAAAGCACTAAAAGCCTATAAGATAGCACTACTACTTTCGCCAAGTGATGAGCAAATCTTAAACAACATAGGAGTGTATTATTGGATGATAGGTAACGAGGAAGAAGCAAAGAACTACTTTTCACAAGCCTCAGAGAAAAACCTCGAGTATGAAAACGCAAGAAGCAACCTCGCATATCTGTATAATAAAGATGGCAACTATGCAGATGCGAAAAGTGAATTGAGATTTCTCGTAGAAAAAAACTCAAATAATCCTTCATACAACTATGACTTAGCAATAAATATTGCGATGGACTACAGATATAACAAAGAAGGAGATTTAAAAGAAGCAATAAAATACTTTGAAAAGGCAAATGAGCTATCTCAAGGTTATGAAAAAGCTAAAGAAAATATTGACGTTCTAAAGAACGTGTTGAGTATAGAAAATGAAAACTAAAAATAAAATATTAACTATTTGTACAATTGTAGGAATAATGTTTGGAACGAGCAATCTTCAGGCCAAAGATAATCAGAAAAAGGAAATTCAAAAATCTGCTTATATCACAACCCAAACTGAAAACAAAGATGATTTTTTAGGTTTAGGAGTGTCAAAACAGCTCAAAGGAGATTTATACCTAGATTTTATGATGATGAAATCGATGCGTGGTGATGAAGTCATTTTAAACTTAGGACTAAAATATGATTTTTTCAAGAAAAACAATCTTAGCTTATACGCAGGAACAGGAACATTTTATGAAGTTCCAACTAAAGGTTTTCCAACAGGATTAAAATTAGGTGTTGATTTAAAGCCTATATTTGTAGAGTATAGTCCAGAACTAAGAGGACAACCTGAGATGATAACTGCTGGCTTAAAATTTTAATAACGTCTAATTAAAACAAACATTTAAAAAAAAATCCTTCTTTTAAATTTTTATGTACGAGATAAACTTCAAAAATATTTGTGATAAAATAAATTCAGAAAGTGCAAAAAGAGTGTTATTGCAATTACCTGATGGATTAAAACCCCAAGCAAAAGAGATAAAAGAGGAATTGCAGAAAAGAACAGATGCACAAATACTTATCTGGGCGGATTCTTGTTTTGGAGCATGCGACCTTCCACTTGAAGCAAAAAACTTAGGTGTGGATCTTCTCATACATTTTGGTCACACAAAATGGAGGTTTTAGAAATTGAAAGATTTTGTTTTAAAATTGGATTTGATGGAAAAACTAGCGCCAGAAATTGAAAAAGCAGTTTTTTTAATAAAACAAGCATTGGAAGATTTTAGAGTGATTATTATTAGACATCACGCAGATTGTGATGGTTACTGTGGAGCTCTTGCACTTCAAAGTGTAATCTTGCCAAAAATTACTGCTATAAATACTAAGCCTTGGAAAAAATTTAAGCGCTTACCTATGATAACCCCTTATTATGATTATAGTGATTGTTTGAAAGACTTGTCAACCCTAAAAGAAACTTATGATTATACTCAGAAAAGGCCGCTCCTTATACTTGTTGACAATGGTTGTGGTGAAGAAGACTTATTAGCACTTAAAAGATTAAACCAATACCCAATAGACATACTAATAATTGACCACCACATTTTTTCTAATCAAACAGATAATTATTGTCAAGTACATCTTAATGCAAGAAAATATGGTGATAAAGGCGATATTACTGCAGGAATTCTTTGCTTTGAAATAGCAAATCAAATGAGCGAGATAAACCCTTTTTTTGCAGCACTTTCAGCAGTTGCTGACAAAAGTAAAGATGACATTGTTAATCATTATTTAAAACTAGCAGGAAAAACAAGAGATGAATTGGAAAAAATCGCTGCGTGTGTCGATTTTGAATCTGATGCTCTAAGATTTGCAGAATCTGATCTTATCATGGACTTATTTAATGATAAACAAACAGAAACAACAGAAATTTTATGGTCTGAAATAAACAGTTCTTTTGAAAAGTATAAAAAGGTTGCAAAAGAATATACTGAAAAAATTGTTTTGAATAATAAAATATTGTGTAAAATCAATCTTGATACTTGCACTATTAGAGGCGGATATCCTAGAGCAGGAAAAGTTGTTGGTATTACTCACAGACTTTTTGAAGGTTCAAGGGTGACAATGGGTTATGCGCATGGTTTTGTAATTTTTAGGGTTGATGGCGTTGATTTCAAATTGAAAGAACTCTTTTCTTTGCTTGAAGAAAAAATTCCTAATGGATTAATATCTGGTGGTGGTCATGATTGTGCGGGAACAGTGAAGTTCATTCCTGCAGTAGAAGATAAAGTTATGGAAGTTTTTTTAGATTATGTTAAATCTTTATAATTAATTCTTTATGGTTTGTTTTTTATTTTTATTAATATACTTGAAATCTTTTCTAATAATGACTGTTCTGTCAAAACAGCATATTTTTGACCGTTAGTTTTTAAGATGATTGTCCCGTCTAAATCAGTACGGTAGTAGCTTATATCACCTATATTTTCTAATCTGTCAAGAACTTCTTTGTTTGGTGAAGAATTCTTTTTCCACTTTCTTGTTGGTATAATTGCAATTTTTGGGCTGGTTGCTTTTAATAACTCTTTTTTTGTAGAACCTTTGCCTCCATGATGCCCAATTTTTAATACATCAATGTCAAGTTTTTCATCAATTTTGCCATCTTCTAAAAGGTCTTTTTCACCTTCTTTTTCTAAATCGGATAAAAACAAGAAAGAAGCATCTTTGTATTGAATTCTCAACACTATTGAGTTGTCGTTTGTTTTTTTGTTATATCCTTCTTTGTTATCATATGGCACAATAAATCGCGTTTCAACTTCATCATCTAAAATAATTGTTGTATCTCTCTTAATCACTTCTCGATTATTTTTATTTGCACAAAGAATATACTCTCGGTATTGTTTAGAATTATAATTTACACCATTGTCAAAAACTCGTTCAACATCTAATCGTTGCATAATATAATCAAGACCGCCAATATGATCTTTATGAGGGTGTGTTGCGATTACCCAATCAATTTTTTCATAACCCAGATTTTTTATGTAAGAAACAATTTTTTTTCCATTTCTGTCTCTTCCTCCATCAATTAGAATTGTTTTTTTATTTGGTGTTTCGACAAAATGAGCATCTGCATTTCCTACATTTATATAATGAACAATCAAGGATTTTTCGTTCTCGATAATTGCACTGATAGAAGGTCTTAGTGTGCATGAAATTCCGCACATCAAAATTGTTGATAAAGTAATTGTTCCTATGTTTTTAACTTTGTTCCAATAATATTTCATATTATTATTCACAGGTAATATGTTTTTATTTAAGAATAATTTGTTTTTAACTTTTATGATTAATGATTTATTTTATGTATTGTTTTCATATCTTCAATTCTTTTGACGGCTGAAATGCTGGTTCTGTAAAGATTGAAAAATATTTTTCTAAGCCAATCAACCCATTCATCATCGTTTATTTCATAGAATACTGCTTTTTCGCCTTTGAACTCTTCATCTTTATATGACTTTGAATCAATCTCTTCACGAAATCTGGCTTCTTTATTATCAATTACAAACCCGCGTAGTGGTTGATAACAATGCCTTATCTCAATCATTTCTTTACCGATACGTTCATTTATTGCAAGAAGTTTTCGAATGTTTTCAAGACCAGTTATTTCAACTCTTGAGATTATTTTTATTTTTATACCGTTCTTTGCAAGTTCCTCTGCCACAGCCAAGAGTTCGTGATTATTTTCACTCAAATTTATCCAAGAATTATTGCCTGAAAAATGCAGTATTTCATGCGTTGCACTTCTTAAAAAGCCTATGAGGTTTTGGTTAACAGTTATGGTTTTGTCAGTTCTGTACTCTAAAAATGCATTTCTGTTTTTTTCATCCACGTATTGATAGATATCAAATGGTGAAAAATCTTTTTTGCTTCTTCCTTGTTCAATTTGTTTAAACAGTTTATTCTGAAAAGATGTTGAGTGAATTTTTTCAATATTATTCCAAAAAGCGATTTTTAATGCGCCAGGACTACCTTCTCTGAATGTACGAAGGGAAATACTGCCTTCTTCTTCACTGATTTTTTTTAGATAACGATCGGCTGTTCTCCAATTTTTTTCTATAAATGCTGCGACTTCTGCAACTGTTCGAGGTTTTAAATAGATGAAATCATTGATTTGTTTTGTGGTTTTTGAATCCAGAACCATGTTTTTTGGAATTATATTATAGTATTAAAAGCTTTCTAAAAAGTACAACTATTAGTATAGTTTTTTGTCAATAAGTAATAAATTAAGTACAACTATATGTAATTACTCTGTTAAATTGATTTCAAAAAATGATACAACTAACAATAAAAAGTTCGATTTTAAAAGGTCGAATGATAACTATGGCAGACATATATTGTGAACCAGGAACAGTATTGGATGAATATGATGTTCGTGCATCATATTCAACTCTAAAACACTTTCTAATCAAAGAAGCGGATTTAAAGACATCAAAAGATGATATTTTTCCATATGTAAATGATGGATTCATAACTGCACCGAAAGTCAGTCAACTTTTTGTATATAAACAGATGTTTGTTGTGAATGGACTGACGTCGAGTTTTTACACCTATGACCATTTAATACAAGTTATTGGGAAAAAATCTTCTGAAATGGAATTATCCGAAATTATAAGCCAGTTGAAATCTGCTGCAGGAGATTTATATCAACATTATTGGTTTGATTTCAGAAACGAAGATTTTGCAATCAAAGGAACTGAAAAAAATATTTTTGACAAACTTTTGTTAAGATAATAATTTTTTTGGATAAACACATTTGGAGGTAGAAATGAATGACATTAGATGAAGCTATAGAAAAAATAAGACATTATATGCGAAATGAAGATAGAAAAGATGAAGAGTTCAGATATTTGATTACAACAACTGAACTAGGAGATATAGGAAAATATTTGACACATGACCCGAAATTAAATTCTGGAGCAAGGCCTCATGGTTCAAAACAAGATGAAATACTCGCATATGGTCAAGCACTTGTTCAATTAATAGCACTTGCAGATTTAAGAGGGATAAAAGTAACTGAAGCCTTAAACTCAGGTCTTTTAAATTGGGCAGATTCTGATTGGAGAAAAATTAAAGCAAAATCAGAAACAGAAGTAAAAGGAATAACAGGCTGTCCGGGTCAAATATCTGGTATCGCATACGTTGTAGGAGAAAAGCATCCCTTAAAAAAAGTTGCTAAAGAAAGCATACTAGTAACTGCGTATGCAAAACCAGAACTTGCAAGTTACTTAGGAATCATCGCGGGTTTTGTCACAGACCATGGTGGATACACGTGTCATGCAGCAAATATTGCAAGAGATAAAGGGATTCCATGCATTGTTGGAACAGGAAATGCCACCAAACTAATCAAACACGGAGAACAAATAATTCTCGACGCAAATATCAATGGCTTTGGGAAAGTTATCAAAGAATATAACTCGGAGGAAAAATAAAATGAAAATAGATTATTTTGTCGATTTAGAAAATGTTCTTAAGAACATGAATGAAGTAAAAAAACAACGAAACACACCTGAATTCATCTACGAAACACTAAAACAGATAA
The DNA here is from genome assembly GCA_018817005.1 of Nanobdellota archaeon. Classification (GTDB taxonomy): domain Archaea; phylum Nanobdellota; class Nanobdellia; order Woesearchaeales; genus JAHIUF01. The sequence continues at coordinate 9,692 of JAHIUF010000057.1, read as the reverse complement.
TGAATGCACATGTAGATGATGCACCTTATAGTGTTTACGAAGGAAGCTTGAGAAATAAAAGTGTACAAGAAGTATGTAAACAACTAAATAGGTTGAAAAAAGAATACACTTTTCAAGAAGATTTTCAAGTGAAATATTCTGAGAAAAAAGTAAAATGAGTGAAGAAAAACAAAAATCAGAACTTGAATTGCTATTGGAAAAAAATATTAAGACCAATCTTTCAAAAAAAGAATACAAGCGAGCCCTTGAATTAATATCAAACCCTGTTTATTCAGAAGATGATTATTGTTGGACTTGCAGCTTATCAAATCAAGAAACAGAAATAAAGGCGATATACGACACGAAACTTTGTCCAGCACATGCACATTATGTTTTGATTTCCAGAAAGTAATGAGTTATTTTTTTCATGTTTTTTTTTTATTTTTCATCATTTTTCATCATTTTTTATGATTTTGCAGGGTTTTTTAGGATATTTTTACCAATCACAACTTTTTTAAAATGACCAATTTTACTTTAAAAAATGTCCTATGAATTAATAATCACTGAAAAACCATCTGCAGCACTAAAAATTGCACTTGCACTTGCCGACGGCAAACCAAAGAAACAAAGTAATAAGGGTGTACCTTATTATGAATTATCTCTCAATGGAAAAAAAATAGTTGTGGTTCCGGCTGTTGGACATCTGTTTGGAGTTGGTGAAAAAAACAAGTCTTTCAAATATCCATCCTTTGAAATTGAATGGGTGCCAACATCTCAAATAGACAAGACAGCATCTTACTCAAAAAAATATGCTGATACAATAAAAAAACTTTCTAAAGACGCCGATTCTTTTACAGTTGCATGCGATTATGATATAGAAGGAGAAGTAATAGGCTTAAATTGTATACGTTTTTTATGCAATCAAAAAGATGCATCAAGAATGAAGTTTAGTGCATTGACAAAACCAGACCTTGTGAGCTCATATAAAAACAAAGCAAATACACTTTGTTGGGGACAAGCAAATGCTGGCGAGACTAGACACTTTCTTGATTGGCTATATGGAATAAACCTAAGTAGAGCATTAATCTCAGCTGTGAAAAAAGCAGGGTCTTATAAAACATTATCATCGGGACGTGTTCAAGGGCCCGCATTAAAACTCGTTGTAGAAAAAGAAGATGAAATACAAAAATTTAAACCAGAACCTTATTGGCAATTAGAACTACAAGGAGTGCTTAAGAATAAAAATATTTCAGCATGGTACAAAAAAGAAAAGTTTCAAGATGAACAAGAATGCAAGGATATACTTGAAAAAACAAAAGGTTCAAATGGAGAAGTTACAAGTGTTTTAAAAGAAGAAAAACAACAGTTGCCACCATTTCCTTTTGATCTTACAACTTTGCAGACAGAATCCTATAGAACTTTAGGTATGACACCAAAAAAAACACTGGCAACAGCTCAACAATTATATCTTGGAGGATATATTTCATATCCTAGAACTAGCTCTCAACAATTACCAGTAACCATAGGTTATGCAAACATACTGGAGAAAATAAAATCAATCAAAGAGTATGCTGCTCATTGTCAGGAATTATTGTCAAAAAATAAGCTTTGGCCAAATCAGGGTAAAAAAACAGATCCTGCACACCCAGCAATTTATCCAACAGGAATTATACCAAAAGAGTTAAACGAAGATGAAAGCAGATTATACGATTTAATTGTACGAAGATTTTTATCAACCTTTGGAGAATCTGCTTTAAGAGAATCAACAGCTATAATAATCACTGTGAATTCAGAAGACTTCATTGCAAAGGGCATAAGAACTACAAAACCAGGCTGGTATACTTATTATGGTTCACATTCTAAGAAGAAAGAAGAAGAAATGCCTGCAACAGTCAATGGAGACTTGGTTGTTGTAAAAGAGATTATAAAGCATGATAAAGAAACAATCCCTCCAAAAAGATATAGTCAATCTTCAATTATAAAAGAGCTAGAAAAAAGAAATCTTGGAACAAAAAGCACTCGTGCACAAATAATAGATATCTTACAACAAAGAGGTTATGTGCAAGGGATGATGCTTGAAGCAACACAATTAGGAATGCAAATAGTAAGAACTCTTGACAAATATTGTCCAAAAATACAAGATGAAGAACTTACAAAGCACTTTGAAGAAGAGATGGAAGAAATAAGAGAACACAAGAAAAAAGAAGAAGAAATTTTAAAAGAAGCAAAGGATGTGTTAGTAGATGTACTTCAAGGGTTTAAAGAAAAAGAAAAAGAGATTGGCGAAGAACTTTTGCAAGCTCAAAAAGAACACGAACAAAAAATTAACACTGTAGGAACCTGTCCAAATTGTGGAGAAGGAGTCTTAATGATAAAAAGAGGAAAATTTGGAAGGTTTATAGCCTGTGACAAATACCCTGATTGTAAAACAACATTTAATATTCCAAACACTGGTTATGTAAAAACATCTGATAACGAATGTGAACACTGCAAACACCCAACAATCGTAATTTCTAGAGCCAAAAAACAGCCTCAGTCAGTTTGTATAAATCCTAATTGTCCAGGAAAAGAAAGCAATAATGAAAAAGAAGAGGTTCTTTCTGAAAAAGAAGGAAAAAAATGCCCTAAATGCAAAGACGGAACACTAAAATTAAGAAAATCAGTATACGGACAATTTTATGGTTGTAGTAATTATCCTAAATGCAGGTACACTGAAAAAATCAATTCTGAATAATTAAAAAAGACTTTGTCGAGGGGTAATTTTAGTAAATTTTATAAACCAACTCATACTCATCCAAGAAGGCCTTGGGGCTATAGGGTAGCTTGGTTCATCCTTTCAGGTTTGGGACCTGAAGACCCCGGTTCGAATCCGGGTAGCCCCATAGCAAACATTTTTAAAGAAACACAGATTTTTAATAAAAAAAATGACAACAATAACTGGTTCAGCAAGAAGATTCGGTTCTAGATATGGTCGAAAAATTAGAAATAGACTTGAAAAGATTGAATCAGAACAAAGAAAACTTCATAAGTGTCCTTTTTGTCATTATATTAGGGTTAAAAGGGTTTCTAATGGTATTTGGCTATGTCAAAAATGTAATATTAAGTTTACTAGTAAAGCCTATACTGTTGCAAAAATTCCTGTTGTTAAAGCAGAAGTAGAGGGGGCAGCATAATGAGTTATAAATGCTTTTTTTGCAATAAAAATATAAGTGATACTCAGATAAGAAAAAGAGTTAGATGCATATATTGTGGTTCAAAAGTTATATTCAAAGAGCGAAGTGTTCCTACAATAGTTAAAGCCCGATGAAGAGAACTATTGCTGTAACAGATAATATAGAAAATATTAACAATATCTGGGAATTATTTGTTTCAGAAGAAAAAAAATTTAGTAATAACCGTGCATCATATAAAGTCACAAAAAATAACGATAAGCTGATTTTTGAAATTGAAGCTAAAGATGTAATCGCTTTAAAGGCGGTCACTGCATCTATTCAAAAAAATCTTGCTATTTATAACAAAATCAAATCTTTGAAAAATGAGCAACGAAAAACAACAAAACATTGAGCAACTACAATTGCTTGAGCAAAATCTTCAAAACTTCTTAATGCAAAAACAACAGTTTCAAACACAACTAGCAGAACTTGAATCTGCAGAAAAAGAACTGGAAAAAACAGAAGAATCGTTTAAGATTATAGGAAACATAATGGTTTCTGTTGATAAAAAAGAATTGCAAAAAGACATCAAATCTAAAAAAGAACTCATTGAGTTAAGACTGAAATCCTTAGAAAAACAAGAAGACAAGGTCAAACAACGAGTTGATGAATTGCAGAAAGAAGTCTTAAAAGATATTAATAAAAAAAATATTGCCTGATTAAAATGTCTGAAGTTGAAGAAGTAATAGAAACATTAAATGAACTTAATGAAGATTCATCTGTTCCAAAAAACATAAAAAATAAACTTTTAGGAATAATAGCTGAATTAAAATCTGATAAGGATCTTTGTCTAAAAATTAATAAATCATTAAGTGAACTTGATGAAATTTCAGAAGATGCAAATTTACCTTCTTTTATCAGAACACAACTTTTTGGACTTGCAAGTTTGCTTGAAACCCTTCATTAGAAATTTTTATAATTGAACAATTCTAACTTTTTATTATAACTTCACTCTTAGTAAAAATTGCATTAGGAATAATAACTGTGTCTTTGTTAGGTGTTTTAATGCTTGTTTCTAAAAGACTAACTTTGATGATTACACCTTCTAAATCCTTGATTTTTATTCTGATGCCAGGTTCAAAATAACCTCTTTTTTTCAGCACATATCCTGATATGAAGTTTGGAACAAAATCTTTTATTGCTAAAATGAATGATATTACAACGATAATAATTATAGCTCCAAAAAGCATATTTAAAACGAACGTTGTGAGTCCAATAGTGTTTAAAGCCATGACAATCGCAATGAAGTATATAAGATAAGCAATTATTTTTGAAATAGTGTTTTCTATGGAAAATTCGAAACCAGTTGTTTTTTTAAAACCCTTATCCAAATCAACTTCATGAAGAATTTTATTTATAACTTTACTTATTATTTTTCCAATAATAAAACCTATTAGTAAAATTATTATTCCACTAACCATTTTAACTAGGAAAGGGTTTATACTTGCAAATGCATTTCCAACTTGTGAACCTATAGTCATTATAACAATAAAAAAGGAGATTATTATTTAAACTTAACTATTTATCCTCTAAAAACGCTTTTTTAATAATTAATGTTGCAGAATTTGGGGTGTCTTCAATAATTTCTGCTTTAGAAACCGTAATTTTTTTCTTAAATCCTGGACCGTCAAGAACTAGTGTTTCAAACTCTCCTCCTTCACCAGCAACATTCAAACCAATCTTTTCTTTTAGAGAAACAAGTTTTTCAATCATTTTTATATCAACTAGCTTATTTAACCATGATTTATCCAGTCCTTCAGCAGCAATTTTTGTCATTATAAACTCAAATCCTTCCCTCACTAATTCTTTCATTTCTGTTTCTTGGTTTATATGCCATAAAGGGGAAAATATTTTCAAAGACAAGGAATCACAAATTTTTTCTATTCGTTCACGTTGATAATTAGAAAATAATGCACCAGTAATTATACCATCAAGTCTAAATTCGTCTTTTGCTTTTTTTATGACTTTTTTTAAGTCTTTAAGCTCTTCTTCTTTTTTTCCAATTGTTGTTTGTGTTATTAAAGGGATGTCCATGGCCTTTGATTGGAGTTTTACAAGTTTTATTGTTGGTGTGTGAAACATGTATGAGTCAGGGTTTTTACTTTCAATTGTGATGAAACATACCACATCATAATTTTGTTTTATCATTATGTGTGCTGCGTAAATACTGTCTTTTCCAGAACTAATAAGCGCTCCAAGTCTCAGATTGTGTGTGGGATAAAATGTTTTTAGATAATAAGATTTTTTTTCAAAACCATTTTTTTTTGTAAGTTTTTGTATTGCTTTATGAAAATTTGAGCCGTACTGCGCAGCTTTTTTCTTTCGTGAATAAAATTCTTCTAAAAGACCAATATTTTTAGCAACGACTCTTAAAACATATTTTTCCTGACCTTCGAAGAGCTTATATTTTCCAGGGATTGTTAATGCATATTTGATTAGTTCTTTATCTAAAAGTGGAACTCGAAGCTCTAAAGAGTTAAACATTGTGATCGTATCATCTCGATATAAATCTCTTTCATACATTTTTAAAAGTCCTGATACACACTCTTTATTTATGTTAAGAGATTCTTTATGCCTTTGATAACCTGCAAAAATCTCTTCACTTCCAAGACCTGAAAAGATTACTTTACAGCCATCCATTTTTGCTTTTTTACAAGCGGCAAATAAAGGCAGAGCAACCCCTGCTTTTACAACATTTGAATCTTCTATTAATGGAACAATGATTTTTAATAAATCTTCAACTTCAGAAAGTTTTATTTTCACAATTTCTAGCTTTAATCCTATTTTTCTAGAAACTTTTTTTGCATAAGTTAAATCTGCTGGTTCTTTAAGATTTGGATCGTCAAGTACTGCGGTATAACAAGTAAAATCCAAACCCATCTTTTTTAAAAATAAAGCAATAACTGTTGAATCTAAACCACCAGAAAACAACAAACCAAATTTTTTTTCAGAAATCCTTTTTTTAATAGCATTTTTTATAAGAGTTTCTAAATCTTTAGTTATTATTTCTAGTTTTTTAGTTGTTGTTTTTTTCAAAGAAAAAAATTTTCTTTCAATGATTTGCAGTTTATCTGTTTTAAAATTATACTCTAATATTTTTCGAGGGTTTAACTCAGAAACATTAACTACACCAATTTTTTCAAGGGCTTTTTTTTCTGATGCAAAGAAAAATCCTGCTGCATGACTAAACCAAACAGGTTTTATACCCATTATGTCTCTTGCGACGAATAGTTTTGAGCCAGAAAGAAATGCGAATGCATATACCCCGTCAAGTTCCGCAAGTGTTTTTTCAGAAACACCTTTTATTTGGAATAAACGAAGAAGCATTTGAGCATCATTTTTTGCTTTAAGAGAGTATTTCTTGTTTATCTCTTGCCAATTGTATATTTCACAGTTTGCGACTAGTACATCTTTTTTTTCAACAATTGGTTGTTTAACGTTTCCAACGATTGAGTGCAAGCAGTGTCCAAGGGAAAAGTCTTTGCTTTTGAAAAATTCTTGTGCGTCTTTTCCTCTGTGAATTATTGTTTTTAAACCTTTTTTAGCTAGGTTAAGATGATTCTCTGGTTTAAAAACACCAATTATTCCGCACATAATAGAAAGGACGAGTTGCTTTTTTAAAAATCTTTTTAAGAAATATAAAAGAAATACGACAGAAATGTATATAAATAAAATCTAGTTTCATTTTATTATGACAAATAAATTAAAAGAAACGATTGATTCTTATAATAAAAACGTAGAAAGTTATGTTGCAAGGACAGAACATATATCTATTAAGAAAACTATTAATTTGTTTTTGCACCATTTTTATTTTTATCAAGGAAAAAAAGTTCAAGTGTTAGATGCTGGTTGTGCTTATGGGCGTGATAGTGCGTTGTTTTATTCTATGGGTGTAGATGTTTCTGGTATTGATCTTTCTGAATACTTGATTAGAACAGCTAAGAGTAGGTATCCTGATATCCCTTTTTACAAAATGGATGTTCGTAAAACTGATTTTAAAAAAAATACTTTTGATGGAGTTTTTTGTAGTGCTGTTTTACATCATCTTGATAGGTCTGATGTTTTGGGTGCTTTATGGGAATTTAATCGTATCACTAAGTCTGGTGGTTTTTTGTATGTTTGTGTGAAAGAAGGTTCTGGTCAGGATAAAAGACTTCTTGGTGATGGGTTTGTTCATGAAACCTTTTTTTCTAATGATGAAATGGTTGATAATTTGTCTAGTTCAAATTGGCAACTGCAAAGTTTCTATACGAACGGTAGCAAGACTGATAAAAATCAAAAGACTTGGCTTAACTATATTAGCAAAAAAGCTTAGTTTTCTTCATAATTTTTTTTTAGTTTACAAACAGTCAATATCATATTTAGAAACGAGGTATAAAAATATTAGTAGAGGTTTCAATCGCTTTTGATTACAATTAAAGCACACTCATTCATTTAAGATGAAGAGTGAACAACTGTTTGTTGTTGTGTTATGCTTTTTTTGTATCAACATATCTCGTTTTTGGGTGAGATTGTTGATTTCTAAAGCGTTTAGCATCCTTCAAAGGGAATTTTTAATAGGAGAACCAAAATCCCTCTTATACTTTGTTTTTGAGTTTTACTTACAATCGCAAAAAACAATGTATTTCTCCTAGTGCAATGTTTTTTCTGGGTTGTGAGTGCAAAAAATCCCCATCCAGGGCTATTGCTTTGAACCAAATTTGATTTTTTTCATCAAGATTGGTTTGTACTCAAAAAGCTTTTCTAAGCAAGGCGTGTTGGCTTTCTGCTTTTGAAAATCTCTAAGCGATTTCCACCCCCCAATTATAATCTTAGATTTTAATGTTTAAAAATGTTTGGAAAAACTTCGTAGTAGCTACGAAAAAGTTTCATATTTTAGAATAAAACAATCTTTTATACTCTTGATGTTCGTAAATTTGGAGAGTGTTTCTTTAACCTCAACAGTTGAAGTTAAAGGTTCTTTTTTCTCGTCGTATTTTATATTGATATACTCTGGGCTATCGAATGTTTTAACTGTGGATATTTTTGAGAATAAATATTTATCTGACAGGACAAATTTTCCATTTTGTTCTTCAATATAACCTTTTTTTATAATGCTTGGAATTATATCTTCTTTTGAAAGTTCTTTTTTAGCAAAAGCTTTTTTTAAAACGAATATCTCTTCTTTTAACAGTTCAGCGGTTCTTGGTAATTTTTTACATTGAAATGTTTCTTTATCAACGACTATTGAGCCTTCTAGTAATTCCACTAAAACATTGAATTCTAAATCTTTTTCTTGACAAGTAACAAGTGCTGCAGGTATTAGTATTAGTTTTATTTCTAATTCTTTTTCAGACATTAATTTTAAATCTTTGATAGTTGTTTGGGGTTTTATGATTGACAGTATTTCTTGATTTTCAAATTCTTTTATTTCTTCAAGAACATCTTTTTGTTCGTCAAGTATATCTACTGCATCTCCGCCGTGTTTACTCATTCTTGTTCTAATGTTTACAAATAAGGGGATATCTACAATTCCTGATACTAAAGCAGATCCTATTGGCAGGTTTTGTATTTCTTTTTCAGAATCAGCATTTATTCCTTCAACACTGTTAGATATTGCTTTTAAATCATTAGGGTTTGTTACTTTCATTATTAATTGCGTGGAGCACTGGCTTAAGACTGATTTATCAACTCTTGCTGGTCTTTGACTAATAACACAGAGTCCCAATCCGAATTTTCGTCCTTCACTTGCAATTGTTCGGAGTATTTTTGAGCTTTTCTTTTCTCCAAAACTTCTTTCTGGACAAAAATTATGTGCCTCTTCAAGAATCATAAAAAATGGTGGTATCTCATTTTTCTTTCGTAATTCGAATAAGTCTTTGCAAAGCTTGTAGGTTATTATTTCTTGTATATCTGGCGGCATGCCTTTAACGTTTATAATTGAACAAACACCCGACCTTATAAGTTCTTTATACTGTGTTGGTGTGTCTGAAAAAATTCCTAGGTTGTTTAAGTATTCTATAACATTTATTATGCTCCATTTTGCAGAGCTTTCGTCTTGTTCAAGTTCAAGTAGTAATTGATTAAAGTTTAGTTCATCAATGTTCTTTAGGGCGTTATATAACACACCTAGTTGTGTGCTTGAAAGCTTTGCAGGTAGTAAGTGTATGAGTTCAGAATGTGAAATGTCTTTTGTTAGTTTTAGAGGAAAAACTCCTTTGTTTACTTTTGGGTCTCCGAATTCTTGAATGGTATAACCCTTTGGCTTGAGGTTGTATTTTGCTAAACTTTCTTTTTCTTCATCATTGGGATTTCTCATTTGTGAATATTCACCATGAGGATCAATTATCAGGAGTGGTATTTTTTTATCTATTATTTCTTCTGCTAACACTCCAACTGCGTAACTCTTTCCAGCACCTGATTTGGCAAGAATTGCAACGTGTTTTGTTAAAAGCTTTTTTAAATTTAGATATACATTGATGTTTTTACCGTCAAGTTTACCAATATATGCGCCTGTGTCGT
>JAHIUF010000056.1 GCA_018817005.1 Nanobdellota archaeon | reverse complement strand
GGAATTAAGGATGATGGTGTTGCTAATTGTAGGTGTAATGGTGGTTCTCCTACAACCGAGCTTTGTAATGGTATTGATGATGATTGTGATACTTTGATTGATGAAGGAACTGCTTGTTGTTCGAATGCTGATTCAACTTCTGGTTATTGTACTGCTGTTTGTGATAAAACATCTGGTGATTCTGGTATTGTTTTTGGCTCTTATTTGTTTGATAGTGGTGGTGAGGTTGCTTCAAAGGGTGATTGTTGTGGTGATGATTTGGAGGAGTATTTCTTTGATTTTCCTGATACTGATAAAGATGCTTGTTGTTTGCACTCAACTGATTGCGTTGCTGGTTCTCCTCCTGGTAAATGTTATGTTTCTGATGTTCCTTCAAGTGGTTCAAGTGGTGGTGCTTATCTTTGCTATAATAATGACTGGTTCAAATGTACTAAAGAAATTGCCTGTATTAACTCAGGCACTCACTGGAAATGTGCAAGTCCTGATGAACGTTCTTGGGGGTGGTATGAGATTGATAGTTCTGTAGCCAAATTTTGTGCAGATAGTTCTAATGAAGAAACTCCTCAAACTTATTGTAGTGGTTTTGTTGATTGTGGTGAATATAGTTATTATAGTTGTCCAACAAAACTTGGTTGCAAAAAATATACTTCGAATGGTTTTGTTCGTTCAAAATATTGCAAACAATCTTCGAGTCCATATTCTTGCTTAGAGTTTACAACAGATAAATGTGTACAATATCCTGGCTGTGAAATTTCATATTCTGGTTCTATCAAGACAAATAACATATTAAATGCGAATTATAAAATTATTGAAGTGTCTGATGAGAATGGTGTTGTTTCAAGATCTGAATCTGACAAATTTGGAAATCTGTTGAAAGTAATTGAGGCTAAAGGAACTAAAGATGAGGTTACTGCTCGTTATGAATATAATATCTTAGGACGATTGATTAAAGCAATTAACCCTGAAGGTCAGATAACAACAAAGGAATATAATTCTATTGGTCAAGTAACTGCTGAAACTTATCCTGATTCTGGAAAAACAACATTTTTATATGATTTAAATGGTAATCCAATTAAACTTGTTGATGCACTAGGAAGAGTTATAAGATTTGAGTATGATAAGCTGAATAGGCCAACAAAAGTTGTGTGGGAAGATTATAATCCAAAAGAAGGAAAACCTGTTATTGCTGTTGAATACTTTTATGATAGTAATTCTCAATGTAAATTCAAGGAAAACTCTATTGGTAAGATTTGTCGTATAAAAGACTTTTCAGGCATAATTGATTTCAAGTACAATGAAAAAAATCAAATTGTTGAAGAAGTAAAAACAATTAATGGTAAAGAGTACTCAACAAAGTATGAATATAACAATGCTGGTGTTGTTGTATCTATGACTTATCCTAGTGGAAAAAAAGTTTTTTATGATTACAATCAATTATTGCAATTACAAAAAACCACTTTTTTAGATGGAAAAGAAGAAAAAACAATTATATCAAATATTGAGTACAACCCAACTGGCAGTATTAAATCTATGAAGTATGGAAATAACTTAGTAACAGAATATGATTATAATAATAGAGATTGGCTTGAAAAAATAGATTCGTCAGTGTTTAGAAGATTTTATGATTATGACATGGTTGGTAATGTGAATGTTATGTATAAAGATGCTGATAAAAAAATATTTTTGAACAATTATGAATATGATAATTTGTATAGAGTAACAATTGTTAAATCTCAGATACTTGGAGAGCAAACTTATGCTTATGACAAAGTTGGTAACAGATTAGAACTAATAAAGAAAGGTGAATCTAAAGAAGTGTATAGTTATGAAACAAACAAGAATAAACTTCAAACTATAAGCAAAACTAGTTTGAAATCAGGTAAAACGACTGCTAAAGTGACTGCGGATAATAGTAATTTAAAATATGATGCTGTTGGTAACTTAGTACAAGATGATAAGTACAAATATTCTTATGACTTCGAAAACAGGCTTATAAAAGTTACATCCCTAACAAATGCTGTTGTTGAAGAATACGTCTACGATTATCTTGGAAACAGAATAAAAAAGACAAATACCGAAGGAACAACTATTTACATCTATGATTTAGGAAGCAATTTGATTGAAATGATAGCTCCACCACCAAAACCAACAAAAATAATCTATAAATTTAATAAGGTTGAACAAAGAAACCCTAATAACTACAAGACATGTGAATGTGATACAAATTATAGATCTATTAACTGTTGTTATGGTGAAGAAACAAATCTAAGAGGTTGTGAACCATCAAACTCTCAATTCGAATCAAAAATTGATATGGGTGCTTATTGTGTTGATAGTTTTGACCATCCTGCTGGTCCATATACTTTAGTTTTCAAAAGAGAATATGTGTACTAATAAAGATGACTTACAATAACAATTTTTTTTTACAAGTAATAATCATAATTCTGGTTATAAACTTTTCTTCTGCTTATTCTGTCGAGTTTTATCATTCTGATCACTTGGGCAGTCCTAGTGTTATAACTGATGAATCTGGAGGAGTTGTTTGGAGTGCTGATTACGATACATTTGGTGATGCTGTTAATGAGCAAGGTGATAATGATTTAAAGTATAATTCTAAGGAGGAGGATAAGACTGGTTTGCTGTATTATGGTGCTCGTTATTATAATCCTGAAACAGGCAGATTCATAACAGCTGATACTGTGAAAGGAAACTTGATTGATAGTCAAAGCCAAAACAGATATGTATACGTGAAGAATAATCCGCTGAAATACATAGACCCGACAGGAAATGCACCTTTCGGAGCTTTAGAGATGAATAGTATGAATTACGCGGACCGAAGTGATGAATTTAAATCAGCATATGAAGATTGTACACAGAACATTGGTTTAATGGCCTCGTCATTCATGTCTGAACCGTTGGATTGGGGCATTACTGGTTATCAAGTTGCTACTGGTAAAGCACCTATTTGGGCTCTTGGAGTCATGGCTTTGCCTGGAAGTGCTCATGCCGCAACAACTGTTATAAAAAAAGCTGGTAAAATTGGAAAAGTTAGTTCAAAGCTTGATAATTTAAGACATGTTTTACCTAAAGAAGTTAGAAACTTGGTTGAGGCGAGGGTAAAAATTGCTAAAGAATTTGCAGAGTCAGCAGAGCTTGAAAAATATTTGGTTAATAGGGGAGTTGATCCGAGTACAGCTAAAGTGTATATGTTTGGAAGTAGTGCTAGAGGCGTTTCAAAAACTGGAAAATTTGTTTCTGAGGCTTCAGATATTGATATACTTATTTCAGCTAAAACAAAAACTGGTGAGTTATGGAGTTTACCGGCGGGTCCTAATAAAATAGGTAAATTTAAAGGTATAGAAATGGAAGTAATTTCTGTAAGACAAAAAGGCTTTGATTATATTCCAGGACCAGATATTCATATTCCTTATGATAATTATTTTAAGCCTGGTCTTGTACAGACGTTGAAAATACCATAATAAGATACTGTAAACTAAACCTTTTCTAATTTTTGGATGAAATATTGTTTGCTTTGTTTAATCATTTCATATGATTTATTTTCAAAAATAAAAGGTCCGTTGAAACTATTTTTTTTACAAACATTAGCAAATTTATCAAAATCAATACTTCCTTTTCCTAATTGAAGATGATCATCTTTAATTCCCCTATTGTCATGAAGATGAATTACAAGAACTTTATCTTTTATCTTATCATAAAAATCACAAATATCTTCTGTCAATATGTTTCCATGCCCCACATCAAACGTGGCATAAAGACCATCAACATTTCGAATTAAATCAATATATCTTGAAATATTCTCTTGTTTGGTCTCTTTATCATAAATACTGTTTTTCTCATAATAAGAGCTAATATCATATCCTAATCTTACAGTCGTATCTTGTATATCTTCCAAATCTGTGTAAGGCTCATCATTTTCCAAACAAAGTTTAATGTTCTGGTGATTAAGAATATCGACTATTTTTTCAAGGTTTTTTTTTACTATATTTAAATCACTTTTTTCATTATTGTGGGTTATATCCAAATCTGCATGAAGAACAAGTTTGTCACAAGAAATAGTTTTGGCAAGCTTGATATAATCATTGAAATAGAATAATTGTTTGTCATCTTGTTTGTGTAAGTCAATATCGTGTGGTAGGTGAATTACTGAGTAGAAACCATTTTCTTTTATTTTTCTTAAGATTTCATCATTAAAATCGAACTTAAAAGAGTCTTTAGTGAATAGCTCCACACAATTAAATCCGTTGTTTTTTAATTGCTCTAAATCAGTCTTATTTGATATGTTTACTCCTGTAATTATTGTACTCATGTTATTTACTCTTTTTTTAAACTATTTAAATCTTTCGGTTTTTACCACTAATCAGTAGTTTTTTGTTTTCAAAAGTTATAAATACTTGAATTTTTGTATTATTAGTTATGAAAAATATTTTTTTTATGTTTTTGCTTTTATTTTTATTTTGTGCTAGTTTTTCTTCTGCTTTTTCTGTCGAGTTCTATCATTCTGATCATCTTGGTAGTCCGTCTGTTATTACTGATGAGGCTGGTAAAGTTGTTTGGAGTGCTGATTACGATACATTTGGTGATGCTGTTAATGAGCAAGGTGAAAACGACATCAAATACAATTCTAAGGAGGAGGATAAGACTGGTTTGTTGTATTATGGTGCGAGGTATTATAATCCTGAAACAGGGAGATTCATAACCGCAGATACAGTTAAAGGAAACTTGATTGATAGTCAAAGCCAAAACAGATATGTATACGTAAAGAACAATCCGCTGAAATATATTGATCCGACAGGAAATGAAGGAGAGGCTAATAAGTATTTAACACATAATGCTAATGCACCTCAACAAACTTTTGGTCCTCCAGCTATAACCACAGAAATGTATGATTTTGTCATGGAAAAATCTGATTTCTTTCTTAATACAGTTACAGGAGGAAGAGGACAGGCATTTAGAGCTTTAACTCGTTATCTTTATGGCATAGATACGCCTTTTGATTATTCTATGTCTGAAAAAGAATGGAGAGAACGTAATAAAGAAGTGACAAAATGGCAAAAGTCTAACGATCCTGATTTTTCAGGAGAAGAAGGTTGGGAAATTAGTGATTTAATATTTTCGCCAGAAGACAAATGGATTGTTTTAGGAAATATTCAAATGTTAAGAAAACAAACAGGTACTGATAAAAATAAAAATCCATTATATTTTTATGCAGTTTATGATGAAGATTTTGACTTTGCTAATAGTTTACTCAGCAAAGTTGGTACTTATGATGAGATTGTATCAAAAGTGTTTTCTGCTGGAGTCAAAAAATATTTACCTTCTTTTTTTGAAGGAGATAATCCTATTTTAAGTGTTTCCCCACACATTGTAAGTATTAATCCAATGAAGTATAGTACTATAAAGGAAAATCTTCATGTTGACTGTAATTTTATAGAAAAACATGGAACATCCTCTAGAGCTAATACTTATATAGAAAACTTTAATCCAAATAAAAAATGAAACAGGTAATAGCATTAATCATCTTCATTCTTTTAGTCAGCTCTGTTTCTGCTTACAACATTGAGTTTTATCATTCTGATCATCTTGGTAGTCCGTCTGTTATTACTGATGAGGCTGGTAAAGTTGTTTGGAGTGCTGATTATGACACTTTTGGAGAAGCAATTAACGAGCAGGGTGATAATGATATCAAATACAATTCTAAGGAGGAGGATAAGACTGGTTTGTTGTATTATGGTGCGAGGTATTATAATCCTAACACAGGGAGATTCATAACCGCAGATACAGTGAAAGGCGATGTGCTAGACACTCAGAGCCAGAACCGATATGTTTATGTTAAGAATAACCCAATAAAGTATATTGACCCGACGGGAGAACAGTTTGATTATACTTCGGGATCTTCCACAAGTGTTTCTATTCCTAGGTTGTCTAGACAACGTTCATCTGCAGCTGAAGCTTGGCTTGCTAGACAATCACCTCCAGCTAAAACCTGGTTTAATTCTGAAAATCCTTATCTTTATTTGGATTTTGAAGGTAAGTTAGGAGATATAATGTCTAAAACTTATGAACGAATGGACACTCAGTCTTTTTTGACATTTGGTTCTATAAAGGATGTTGCTGCTGCTGTTTCAAAAGTTGCTTGGAATCAATATGATTATGATTATAGTCGTCGAGTTGATGGTTGGGGTAAATATTATGGTTATGAGTCGTTTGAATTTTATAATAAAGTGGCTTTAGGAGAAATGTTAGATCTTGGAAGAACTGTTTGTGCAGAGAAAGCTATTTTTCAGACAGAAGCGCTTAACAATTATCCTGGTATGGATTTTGATGTGGAGTTGGCAAGTATTAGACTTACTAAAGGAGACAGCATTACTGGTCATGCAAATACTCTTCTTTATTCTGAAGGAGACACTTTGGTTGTTGACTGGGGAAAAACATTCACAATGGATGAATATAGGCAACGTCTTGCTAGTATAGGTTACAACAAATTTGTGATTGATAATACTATTAATCCTAATTGGCAATCAGAACGTGTTTCTGCTACTTCTGTTAATAGTCTCTTTGATAAATTCTCAAGCCAATGATGTTCGACAGAACATGTATAACGGTTTAGTTTTCACTTATTAATTTTTTATAAATTTTTTTATAAGCTTCTAGTAGCAGTAAATAAACATTATTAATCGATAATTTTAAATAGTGTTTTTTTTAGGATAACTGTTATCAGTAAATTGTGAACTGAGAGCTTATGATTTTGAGAGGTTGATTGCAAACAGATTAGGTATTTCAAAATCAAATTGGGTAAATCCTGAATTAATATCTTTATCAGAATGACCTGCAGCTAGTTTAAATAAACGTTGGTGAGGATTAGATGCGTCAATTTTTCATTCATCATCTGAACGTGTGTATGAAAACATGCATTCATAGATGCTGTAACTCAGAATGGATATCCTTTTGACTATTAATGTTTAAATAAACATTTTATTTTTTCTACTGTATAATTCCGAAATAACGTTACACTTTCTAGCTGTAATTTCATTTATAAACTTTATAAATGAAACATTTTACTATAGACTTTCTCAGTTTGTCATCTAATTTCGGAATCACTAGTTAACTTATAGTCGACAAAGCGTCTAATTCCGAAATGTGGTGACAATTCCGAAATTAGGTTACACATTCTCCCAATAAACTTCTTACGGAGTCCTATTGTCTAATGCGTGATGTATCCTCTCTTCATTATACCATCTCACAAACTCTTGAAGAGATTCGTCAGGATGCTTTTTGAATCTACTTTTCATGCTACCAAACCACCTTTCCATCTTACCATTTGTTTGGGGATGATTTCTTCTGCTTGTCCAAAATTTTATCCCTAGTTCTTTAAGTTCTTGCTCAAATAAGCTTGGTGTTCTTTCTCCTTTTTTGTTTTTCTTGCTGTTGTAGAACTGTGTGCCTTTATCACTTAAGATAAGGTATGGGGTGACTTCATTAATTAATATGGCTTGGTGAAGTAGGAAAATAGTATTTTTCTCATTAGCGTTATTAAACTCACCAGAAGCCATTATTTTTCTGCTTCTGTCGTCTATAAAGACACAATACCACTTTCCTTTGTAAAAGCTCCAGTCAGTATGCCACAGATTAGTTGCTTATTGGCCATTGATATCTTACATAGTTTCTCTTTCCTCTTCTTTTACAGGTTGTCCGATAATCAGTTGCTAGCATAATCCATGAACAATTTTTTTATCTCGAGACCTATCTCTTTCTTGATTTTTTCTATCTTTTTTCTCCAAATTTTATGTAAGTTGCTCGCAATACTCATCAGATTGAACTCTGTTTTTACGGTTTCTAAGCTTTTTGTCAAGAAGGTGGTTAAGCCCTTATTCTCCTTAAAATCACCAAACACGAATTCAACTATCTGCTTACGAAGCTTGTAAGTATCTTTCGCTCCTTGTGTCTGCATCTTCCTTTTCATTTCTTCTCTTTCCTTCTCAAAAGGATACATCTTAACAATTCTTATCCCATCTTTTCTCTTAGTACAATACTTTTGTTTTGGACAGGTTTTACAAGTCGTTCCTTTGTAAAACCTAATTTTTTTATTCTTTTGTTTATCAAAAATTTCTTTCTGAAAAATCATTGATTTGCCTTCAGGACAAAAGTATTTGTCCTTTTCTTTATCATACGAGAAGTTGCTTTTATCGTAAAGATTTGATTTTTCTTTTGGGCAGGCAATATAAGCATCGATATTTAAGCTATTTAAGAAATCAATATTTGAGCCTTCAAAGTAACCGTTGTCAAAACTCCATTTTACATCTTTAGGAATTCGTTTTAGATTGTCTTTAGTATGATTAACTTGAGGTTTTAATTGGTGTGTATCATCAGATTCATTGCAAACATCGTTTGCAATGATAAACCCATTTCTTTCAGTTGTAATCTGCGGATTATACGAGAATTCAATCTTGCTTTTCTTTGAAAGCATAAACCTGCTTTCAGAATCAGTAGTGTTCACTTTATCTAAATCATTTTTTACTAATTCTTTTTCTGCTTTGTTAAGAGCTTGTTGTAATCCTAACTTGAATGATTCTCCTTTTTCTTTGAGTTCATTCATGTAATGTTTAACAGCTTTTTGCATCTTTTTCTTACTAGATTTTGGAATTTGGTCACTACCTCTTAAATCTCCAAAAAAGTTATCTTCAAGTGAATCCTGCTTAGCCCAATCTTCTAATTCATTATCAACAAAATTCATTAAGAATATTAATTCTTCTTTTGAAAGTACTTTTCTGTTTGAAGCATTAGCTTTTATTTTTGTGCCATCAGTTGCTAAGTTGGATAAATCCTACAAACCCTCACTTTTAGCTAAAGTGACAGTGTGCTGAAATGCTCTCTTAACAATTACTGGGTTGTTCTTTCGAAAATCACTTATAGTCCTAAAGTTAGGACATAACTTCTCTGACAAGTACATGTAAACAATGTTTTCTCTTGCATTTCTTGCCAATCGCCTTGAAGATCGAACTTTGTCAAGAACACCCATAACAAGCAATTTAAGAATTATTCTAGGATGATATGCTGGATGACCAGCACCACAATATTTAATGTCGAAGGATGAGAAATCCTGCCTATCAATGAAACTCTCAATTAACAAACAAACATGATCTTCAGGTATCAGGTCAGAAAGGTTCGGTGGCAGAAGCCAATTTTGATTTTTAAATGATTTGATATAAGTCATAAAAAACACCTCACGAATACTAACTTTATAGACGACAAAGTATATAAATCTTTCTTATTTCACAACGAAAAATAAACTTAAAAACTCATTAATAATCGGACAACCTGTTTAGGGCAAGGATCTGTTAGTTTGTTCACATCAAGAACTTTTTGGATTTGGCGTTGAGAAACCCCAAATCCTGCTCTTTTGAGGACAACATGAAGTTTTACGCTTCCGTAATCAGTTGTGTTCCTTAGATACACTACTTTTTTAGCAAAATTAGGGCTAATCTGTTCTGGATATCTTCCCGGTTTTTTGACCTTATATGCAATGGTTCATTCTTTTTTGAACCTATTAGCCAGCCTATACACTTGTTGCCTGCTAACTTTTTGTATTCTAGCTATAGAAGTTGCACTTCTACCTGACCTGAATTGCCTTATCAACCATTTTCTTTTCTTCTCGGTTAATGTTTCCATAATATCACCGAGAAACAAAAATTTAGCTAAATATTAGAAGT
>JAHIUF010000055.1 GCA_018817005.1 Nanobdellota archaeon | reverse complement strand
GTGAACTTGTAGCTCCTTCTGCTGAGATTGTTGAAGGTGAACTTGTAGCTCCTTCTGCTGAGATTGTTGAAGGTGAACTTGTAGCTCCTTCTGCTGAGATTGTTGAAGGTGAACTTGTAGCTCCTTCTGCTGTTAGTGAAGAAAAACCTATAGTTGATGATGAAGGAAATAAAATAGTGTTTGAAGAAGATAAAAGCGAAATCATCATAATGGACACTCCTTTAGGTGCAGAAATAAGACTTTTACAGCTTCAAAAAGCAATTGAAAAAAACATAATTGCAGGCGGAGAAGTAGTTAAAACAATAATTGAAAATAACCCTGAAGCAGATGTTACTATTTTAGAAGAAACTTTGTCAAAACTAAAAAATTTAGTTTATGAAATTCGTGAAATATCATTTGAACAGGAAGCAGATGAATTAGCTTTAGTATATGTTGAAATCAAATCAAGAGCAAGAGATCTTAGTAAGATTTTTAGAGCGAATGCAAATGAATTGCTTGCAGGAAAGGATCTCGTGGGTTTAAAAGAAAGAATTAGAAACCAAGAGAGTGAAAAAATTGAAGAGTATAATAAAGAAATTACTACGCTAAAAAACGAACACAATGCTCAAAAAGTTCAGGCGATGTTTGAAAAAATTGATGTCAAAGAAGAAAAGTTAATTGAACAGATAAAAGAAGGAAAAATTGGTATAAACGAAGTAAAAAAAGAAGTAATAAATCAATTTAAGAAACTTTCAGACGATGACAAAAAGCAAGCCACATTAAAAGTTAATGAAGAAAATACAAAAAAAGCAGTGTTTCAAAAATCTTCAACTGAGAAACTAAGAGCTGAGCTAAACGAACGGTTGAAACTGAAAATTGGTAAGAGCGGCACTAATCCTGATGCTGGAAAATCCGGTCAAGTGATAAAACCGAATGAGAAACCATCTACTTTAGGTGTAGGTAATGCTCAAGATGAAAAACGAGGTGTAAAACCATGAAATTACAGACAATATTGATATTAGGAATAATCATAGTGGCTTTTTTGTTGACAGCATGCACTTCCAGTATAGATGTAGATGTATCTGATGATGGCATTATTGAAGATGAAATTGTTAGCACAACGGATCAAGTAGTTGAAGACGCCCTGACAAATGATTTGCTGACAGAAGATGACTATGTTGAAATTGGTGAAATGATATAATTTTTTTTAATTTTTTCTATTTTTTTTAATATTTATAGTGAGCATTAGAGGGTTTTATTTCCTGATTTTTAAGTGTGAAAGTTGATTTTCGTATGAAAAGACTTTTAAATTAATTAAAAACAATTACTTTTTAGAGGTGTTTTTTTGAACAAGGCAAAAATTAATTATGTGGTGGATTTTTTGATGCTATTATCTTTCATTGTAACTGCAATAACTAGTTTTGTAATCTTCTTTTTTCTACCAAGCGGTGTAAGACAGGGTAGATACCAGGAGTTCTTTGGTGTAACCAAAGATGTTTGGTCAGCAATTCATGTTTGGTTTGGCATGGCAATGATTCTTATTGTTATACTTCATTTTGTTCTTCATTGGAATTGGATTGTTTGTATGACTAAAACTATTTTTAAGAGAACCAAAAAAAACAAGAAGAATAAAGATAAAAATAAATCTGTTAGAGAGGGATGTAAAGAATGAAAGCTATTGTTGTTTATTATTCAAAAACCGGAGTAACAAAAAAGATTGCAAATGAAATCGCAAGGAATATGAATTGCGATGTGGAAGAGATAACTGATGATATTAAAAGAAGTGGTTTTTTAGGGTACTTTCGTTGCGGAAGAGAAGCTATGAAAAAAATTGTTCCAAGAATTAATTCCTTGAAAAAGAATATTTCTTCTTACGATTTGGTTATTATTGGAACGCCTGTATGGGGTTGGAATATTTCTTCACCAGTTAGAGGTTTTTTGCATCATTACAAAAACTCTTTTTCTAATGTCGCATTTTTTTGTACTATGGGCGGCTCTGGTGATACTCAGTCTTTTTTAGAGCTTGAAAAACTCTCCGGAAAAAAACCTTTGGCAACTCTCGCGTTGAAAACAATTGATGTTAAACAAAACAATTTTTTGGACAAGGTTAACAAATTCATTTCAAAATTAAACAGTTGATTGTATCCATTTTTGAGTGAAAAAATTTATATACTTGTTTTATTTTTTTGATTTTTAATAATGGCCGAATATTTTATTTTAGATTTGTCTTTGAGAAATTTTGTTTTTCAAAATTCAACTGATAAATGTCTTCAATATTTAAAGAAAGAAAAAACAATTTATCAGTCTGCGAATGATTTCGTCGCGTTTAGAAATGGAAATATTTCAAAAGAACAATGGACTGATTTTAGTCGAAGCCACGGGTCTTCATGCTTGCAAACAGGAATTATCTCTATAAATGAAGGAGTTGTGCCTGAAATTTACAGACCAATTGTTTTAGAACATGAAGCATGGGAACTTTATTTACATTATGCATTTTTAGGAGAAAAAAGCACTCCTTTTAATGATTCTGGAAAGAATCTTTTGAAAATTATAACGACACACGCACATGCAAATGCCAGAGTTCAGGAATATTTATTTGCAAAAGAAAAAAACTTGTTATCTATGTATCATGATTTTGACATGAACAGTCTTCATGAAGAATTAGCATTGGCTCTTGATGATAAATCTAATGAAACTTCTGATTTGGTGATTAGAGCCATTTGTTATGAAATGGAAGACAGAAGAAGCCTGTATACTCTGCTAAAATAATTACATTAACATTCTTTTCTTTGAAGGGTGTTCTATATAGAATTTTTTTACAATATTTACTATTGCATTTTTTTTATCTTGGTAATTAAGATGTAATTTATATGAGCCTGTAGGCAAATCAATTTTTGTTATTTGAAACTGATTAACAGTTTTTTCAAGACCTCGACAACTATCAATTTGTGTCTTTTTAAATTGTGTAATGTGATATAAATCCTAGTTGCAGTTCTTTGAAAAACCATCTTTGTCAGAACAAGTGATGTTTAAATCTCGGTTGTCTGTTTTAATTTTTATTTTAGGAAAATAGTTCATCATAAATTTTCGTTCAATTATTCCTTTATGCTGATTTTTGATTTCGTAAGCTGCAGGATATTTCCATCCGAAGTTAAAAGCTAAGTGTTGATAACCAACCACAAACATGTATGTGATAAAAAGATTGCGAAGTATTTTATTTTGTCTTAAGATTGCTTTGGAGTTGGATTTTTCTGTTTCTGTTTTTTCTCCTGTTTCTTCTACTCGTATATTTTCAGAAATCTTCTCATCTTTCATTTTGAATATATCACATTTACATCTGCTTGAAATATATTCTCCATTATTTCAGTTGTTTTTTCACTTAAATGAGGAAATATTATGCTCCAGACAACAGATGTTTTATTTGTTTGTTCACCACTTATGATTTGCGCCAAATGTGCTGATGAAGAAATTTGTTTCTTTTTGGCGTTCATATAATCTTCTGATGTTGGATATGTATTTCTTACTGATTCATATATGTCTTGAGTAGTTATTATTTTTTTTAAACCGTTTTTTTTTGCTTTTTTTAAAACATGAAAAACGATTTCATCTTCTTTTTTTGCAACATCATATTGTGTTTTGAAAAATTTTAAAATACCAGCAGGTGCTTGTTCACCAGTTTTTGAAGCTTGTTTGATGCTTTTAATGCATATTTGTTTATATTCTTTGGCAGACATCATCCAGTTATTATAAATCATGTGAAGAACAGTTTCTTGTTCAAGCCCTCTTGTTAATGCTTCTTGGCTTGTTTCTTTTATCAAAGAACATTCTGATTTATTCAGAATACCTATTTGAGTTACGTTTGTAAGTGCATCGTTCAAAATTGCAATAACATATTTTTTTGATTCTTGAGCTTTTTCTTGTGTGTAATGTTCAGCTGCTCTGTTTTTAAATTCTAAAGCAATCTGTTCTCGTACTTTTTGTTCAAGCCCATTCATCAGAAATAGATAGAAATAAGTCTGTTTATTTAAACCTTGACCTTAAAGGGGCTATTTAATCTATGAATTATCATTCACAAATTGAACAGAACCAAAAATAGGACATTGTTTACTAATAGTCACATCTAATCAGATGTTCCTATTAATTGTGCTGCTTTTTGTCGATAAGTAAACAATGTCAAAAATAGAAATATTTTTATAATAAAGAATTACATTATCTATTTTAATGCAAAACGTTATCTCTATGAGGGATTTTTCCAGACTTGATTTAGACACTATAATTGATAATACACTCAAAATAAAACGCGATGGGATTCCAAACAAATTAACAGATATTCCTGTGGCATCACTCTTCTTTGAAGCATCCACGAGAACAAGAACTAGTTTTGAAACTGCAACCAGAGAACTAGGAATGAAAGTCCATGGATTTGCAGGTAAAGAAGGAACTTCTGTAATGAAAGGCGAACCATTACTTGACACTGTAAGAATGTTTTTAGAATATGAAGATCAAATAATTATTATGAGACATAACTTGAACGGAGCAGCAAGATTTGTTGCAGATAATATTGATGTGCCTGTACTTAATGGAGGTGACGGAAGCGCTAATCACCCAACTCAAACCATGCTTGATTTAGTAACTATTCAAGAAGAATTTGGTCGAATTGATGGTTTAAAAATTGCGTTGGTTGGAGATTTAAAATATGGACGAACAGTACATTCATTATTACAAGCTTGCGAATTATATGATGTTGAACCATGGTTAGTCGCACCGCAAAACATTATGATGCCCAAATGGAGAATTGAAGATTATCAGCGTGAAGTAGGTAAAAAACTATTAATAACTTCTGATTTCATGAAAGCCATAGAAACTGTTGATGTTTTATACATGACCAGGATACAAAGAGAAAGATTCCCCAAAGGTCCCGAAGGAGACGTTGATTATGCCAAAGTTAGCGGTATATTTAATCTTCATGCAGAAATGCTAAAAAAAGCAAAACCAGAACTCATTATACTTCATCCATTACCAAGATACAAACATAATTTAGAAATTTCAATGGATGTTGACTGCTCGCCTCATGCAAAATATATACAACAAGCAGGAAATGGTCTTCCAACTAGACAAGCAGTGATTTTAAAAGCATTAGGAGAAGGTTTTGAAGGAAGAAAAAAGGATTATGCAAATAATGAAGTCTGGCAAAATATACGAGTTGTTAATGGAGCAAAAAAAGGCGAACATTTTGTTTATAGAATTAATAATGGAACACTTATAGATCACATCGAACCTGGACGAGGACCTGAAGTTCTTAAAATATTAGGATTACAAGAAGATAAGGATACAACTTATATTCTCGCCAGAAATTTAAGAAGCAAGAGATACATTTGTAAAGATGTTATTGGAGTTCCAAACATAGAATTAAATGAATATCAATTAAGTAGATTAGGACTTGTTAGTTCTATGGCAACAATTAATATTATACGAGATAATAATGTTTTTAAAAAAGGAAAAGTTAGTTTACCTCCAGTTCTTGATAGATTGGTTGAATGTCAAACAACTAATTGTGTGAGTAATCCGGAAACTCACGAATTTGCTCCAAGCAAATTCTATGTTGAAAGTAGAAATCCTTTAATTGCAAGGTGTCATTATTGTGAAACTCCAACTACCAGAAAAGACTTAAAACTTCTATAAAGAATGAATTAAAGTAAAAATATCATTACAAATTGCAAAAACGAGTCTAATACTTCATTTTTTAGAATCATCCAAAAAGTAGATTAAAATTATCGTAAGGACAGGTTTATCCGACTCTGTATTCGTAGGTGTTTCTTTTACCAGTGTTACGGTATTTTATTAAATTAGTTTTTCTTAATTTTTTAAGGGACATAGTAACAGAGCCTATAGATACTTTTAGTTTTTCAGAAATATCTCTTGATGTAAACCATTTACCTTTATTTTTGCATAAAAAATCATATACTTCTTGTTGTCCCATAAAAATTCACCTTTTTGTTTTTTTTTTGGGGTCTCAAAAACTTTTATTGTTTTTGTTGTCCCTTAAAAATTTATCTTTTTTTTTGGGGTCTCAAAAACTTTTATTGTTTTTGTTGTCCCT
>JAHIUF010000054.1 GCA_018817005.1 Nanobdellota archaeon | reverse complement strand
TTTCTGATTTGTCTGTTGTTGAAATAATTGATAAAGAGTTTGAGTCAAACGCTGAAAACATAATTTTTGAAAGAACACCCATCATCCTAAAAAAAGATCCTGTAGTTGAATGGTTGTTTAACGAGTTAGATGATTCATCAATAACTTATTATTTGGAAGAGGATATAACTTTGAGTCGAGCAAAGAAAACAAAGACGTTTATTCTTCCAAAATTAGCGACTTCAGCTTCTAGCACTTCAAGTTCTGATAATATAATAACTGGTTTGGTGTCTGATGATGTGTCAGAAAATTCAAGCGTTAGCTTTACTTTCATTGCAACGTTATTCGGGGTTGTTGTAATTGCAGGTCTTCTCGTTTATTATGTGTTCTTTTTAAGAGATGATTTTGATGAAGTAAAAAGTCCTATTATTGTAAAAAATCACTTGTCGTTGAACAAGACAGGTGTTGTTGTTAATAAAACACCTCGTGTTGTTGATGGATCTATTGTTAATCATTTATTTGAATTGCTGAACAAAGCAAATAAGCACGCTGACGCTCTTGATTTTAAACGGGTGTCTTCAATTTACAAATCAGCAATAAATCTTTACGAGTCATTGGATGATTCAGAGTTACGGATTTATGCAAAGAATATTCGTTTAGAGTTGGGTGTTATTTATTCAAAGATATTGATATTTCACAAGCTTATTCTTTGTCAAGAACTATTAAATAAGCAAGATTTGTCAAAGTTTTCAAAAGAGCTTTATACATTAGAACGATTGATGAATCTTCACTCTGATAAGTCTGATTTGTTTTTCTTACATGCAAAAGATTTGTTTCAGCATTTTGTAATTTCATCTATTAGTTTTGGAAATTCTTAGTTTTTTTCTTGTTTTTTTCGAAACATTTATATATTAGTTATGCTACTATTATACATAAAGGTATACTAATATTAGTATTTGGTGCCGAATTCAGTATACTTTCAGAGGAAAGTTATGAAAAACAAAGAGTTCCCAAGAAATCTTGTATTGCTATTTTTAATAGCAGTTACTTCTATATTTATAATAGGTTCAAACTTTATCTACAGCTGGAGTGCAGGTCCAAACTATGAAAATGTGACGATACGAACAATTGTCAATATTACTCAATCACGTCCAACAATTCTGTCCATTGTTGTCGACGAAGCCTCAGACAATATAACATTAAATGCAGGTCTTACAAGAACTGTTGTTTGTAATTTAACTGTAAGAGACTGGAATGGTTGGAATGATGTTATTGGAGTGAATGCAACCTTTTGGGATAATAATTCAGTATCAATGTCTAACTCTGATGATGAAAACAATCATTATACTAACGCAACTTGTACAAATACTGGAAATGATGGAAACTACATCTCTTATTGGGATTGTGCTTTTGACATTTTGTACTATGCAAATAATGGAAGCAACTGGATATGCAATTCAACAGTAATAGATAATTATAACTTCACAGATACTGCTTCAAATACAACAACCATAAATCCTTTATATGCATTAAATGTTACAACACAAATAGATTATGGTGATTTAGCAGTTGAAGATACATCTACTTCCAGAACTGCAAACGTAACTAATTTTGGAAACATGGCTATTGATGTTTCAATCTATGGTTATGGCGGAACTAATTTTGAAACAGGTAATGGCTTGGCCTTTATTTGCCAAATTGGAAACATAACTGTGGACAATGAAAGATATTCAACAGATGACATTGCATGGGCTTCTATGACTCAATTGACGAACGAATCAGCAACAATTTCCGGTCTTACATTACCACAAAGAACGGATTTAGAAGTTGTAAATATAACTTATTGGAAGTTATATGTTCCTCCAAATCCCTATGGTGAGTGTAATGGAACAATTGTTTTTGCAGCAGAACTACCATAAATGATTTTTTTTAATCTTTTTAATTTTATTATTTCTCTAATTTTCTAAATTTCTGTAATTAATTAATTACTTATTTATTGGTTATACTTATCAGTTATTTTTATCAGTTATACTTATCACAAATATTTTCTTTTTTTTATAGCAAAACTTATATACTAAATATCAAATAGTTAAAACTTATGAGGAGGGTGTTTTATCTAATAATATTAATGAGCGTTATTTTATCAATCTGTTCTACAGACAGCTCTGCTGCAGCAATAGGCGTAAATAAGGCTGTGTTGGATTTTCAAGATGTTCTCAAATCAGGTTATGCACAAGACACCCTGATAGTGTCAACTGATGTAAAAGATAACATTGAAATAGAGTACGAAATTCAAGGAGAAATCAAAGAATGGATTAGGTTTGAACCAGAAGAACTTGTACTTGTGGAAGGTAAAGCAGGACAATTAACTGTTATTGTAGAACCCCCTGTAGATACACCAAATGGCATATATTTGGGAGAAATAAAGCTTTTAACATCGCCGATAATTAAAGAACAAATGGGTAAAATGGGAAGTGCAATTAGAACATCATTTCTGATAAAAACAAAGGTCGAAGTAACGGGAGACGAGATAATTTCCTGCTCTGCAGGAGGATTTAGATTATTAGACTCAGAAATAGGTTTTCCACTTGATTTTTCTGCAACAGTAAAAAACAATGGAAATGTTCGAATAAAACCAGACTTTGGAATAGAAATTTATAATCAAGAACAAACAAAAAAACTATTGACAAAAACATTCACTCATCAAACAGAGATTCTTCCAACAACAAAAGCTGAACTTACACGTCAATTAGAGGATATGAACTTAGATACAGGACAATACTGGGCCAGTGTTAGCTCACCATTATGCGGGGACTCAGGACTAATAACCTTTGATGTGCTGGATAAAGGCGCGATAGTTGATAAAGGAGAAATATTATCCTTAAATGCAAATCTTTGGGTGAAAATTGGTGATATTGTGCCGATAGAAGCAATATTCAAAAATACTGGAACAAGAGTTGAATCTGTCAAACTAAAAGGAACAATAACTTTAGGCGATGGTATTGTGAAAGTAATAGACACTGATTCAGTAAATGTTTTACCGGGAGAAACAATAACTCTCGAAACCTTTTTCAATCCAAAAATGATCGGACAATACCATGTAAATGTTCGAGCATTATACAACAACAAATTAACCTTCGAAAAAGGAACAGTTATCAACGCTCAATCAAGTTCAGAATTTGAAAGAAAAATCAAAGCTTTGAACACAAA
The DNA here is from genome assembly GCA_018817005.1 of Nanobdellota archaeon. Taxonomy (GTDB): domain Archaea; phylum Nanobdellota; class Nanobdellia; order Woesearchaeales; genus JAHIUF01. The sequence continues at coordinate 24,896 of JAHIUF010000054.1, read as the reverse complement.
AAATCTATTATCAGTATTATCTCTTATAATAATAGTAATAATAATACTTATACTTCTTATACTCATTAAAAAGAAAAAAAAACATAAAAAAAGATAAGATTCAGGGGATTGTTTTGAAAATTAAATGGATACTTCCAGTATTGACAAGCTTATTTATAATAGCTATATTCTCGACAACAGGGACAATTGATTCATCTAAGCCCACAAAATTTGTAGATACAGGAATATCCATAAACGAAACCAAAAGTTATGATGAAATAACAACCACTTTTTCTTTAACAAACACGTCAACAGGAAATTTAACCTACCACACTTTTTCTGTAGGTGCTCATTCTAACTCAGAAGATATAAAAAGCGTTCAAGCAGTTTTTGATATTGAAATTTCTGGAACAACAGATGATGAATGGGCTTTAAAATACTCGGATGATGCTGGTGTTTCTTGGAGTAATTTACGTTCACTTCAAACAGGCAATCTGCCAAGACAAACACTAGAATACTCATTAACAGAATCAACAGATGATGATTGGACTTGGAATGAAATAGCAAACGATTTAAGACTGCGATTAGAAACAAAGAATGTTGGTTCTACAGACTCTGTTGATATAAAACTCTATGAAACATATCTGAATGTTACATATGATAACCAAGGACCAAAAATTACTATTTTTGAACCTATAAACAATGCAAACTTTACAACTGCGACAATCTTGTTTTCATACAACGTAACTGATACTTTATCCGGTATTACAAATTGTTCCTTGTTTATAAATGACTTTGTAAATATAACAAACAGCACAATTATTGAATCAAATAATAACCAAATATTTGAACAAACATTTCCAGACGGAACGTATTCTTGGAGCATTAGCTGTTATGATAATTCAACTGTTAAAAATCAGAACAATTCTGAACAAAAAACTTTTTTTGTTGATTTAAAAAGTCCAAAGATTAGGCTTAACGCACCGGGATTGGGCGACACATATAATTCATCAAACATAGTGATTCTTACATATAATGTGAGTGATACTTCAATGATTAGTAATTGTTCAATTCTGATAAATGGAAGTGTTAATAAGACAAATTTTTCAATACAAAGATATGTTCAACAATCATTCAAAATAAACCTTTCAAACGGAGAATATTTCTGGGCTGTAAACTGTACAGATGCAACCGGTAAAACCAACCAGACAAGCGATAGACCTCTTACAGTTGATGTGAATCAAAACCCGACTGTAGATAGCATTTTAGTTCCTGAAATCACTCTTTTTGCGGGTTCAAAGATTAATGTTTTATGCAACACAACAGTTTCGGATAGTGATGGATCAAGTGAAATATCTTCAGTTGTTGCAACTCTTTATCATTCAACTTCCAGTGTTGAATCATTTGATGAAAACAGCAGTCACTATACCAACGCTAGTTGTACAGAAACTGACTCTCAAGAACTATCAAAAGACTTTTCTTGTGGTTTTGATGTTTGGTATTATGCGAAAGAGGGCTCTTGGTATTGTTATGTCAATGTTACTGATAGTAGTGGAGGAAGTGCTGTTGCACAAGAATTAACAACAGTCGGACATCTTTATGCTATAAATGTTTTACCTCAAGTGATTGATTTTGGTTCTCTTTATGCAGGAAACATTTCGCAATCAGATGTTGAAATACTTGTTTCAAATTTTGGCAATAAAGAAATTGATATAACTCTCGATGGATACGCTAGATTTGATGGTGATGGTCTTGCAATGAATTGTACTGTTGGAAATATTAGTCTTTCTTATGAACGATACTCCTTAACTTCAGGACTTGCACACATAGTTATGAATCCTTTGACAGATTCCCCTGTTCAACTCGATGAATTCAATCTCAAACCAAAGAATGATTCTGCCTCCGCAGAAAAAAGTGTTTATTGGAAAATTGAGGTTCCAAAACCAAAGAAAGGCAGTTGTAGCGGTTATGTGACTTTTTCTGCAGTAGCAACATAAAACTGATTAAATTCTTTTTCCATAAAGAACAGCTGTTGTGTTTCCAGATGTATATCCATAATAATCTGGAAATTCATTGATAAAACTGTAGCCATTTTTTTCGTAGAATCGTCTTGTTAAGCACATATCTTTGCCAGTATACAAGCACACCTTTCTGAAACCTTTTTTCTTTGCATAATCTTCGATGAAATTCATCAGCTTTGTTCCAGTTCCTTTTCCTTGACATTTTTTCTTTACAGCAAGCCAGTATACTTCGCAGTGTTTATGTCCTGGAAAAAATGGTTTTAAGGTTACATAACCAACGAGTTCGTTGTTTTGTTTGTATCCGAAGAAAACTTCATAATTTTTTTTGAAACGTTTCTCGATTCCTTTTCTTATCTCGGATTTTGAAATATTTCTTTCTCTGTCACCTTGATGTTCTGATTCAAAATCTATTGTTATAAGCGACCTTATATGACTCTTATTTAATTTTATTATATTTGACACATAATTCTTTTGCATATGATTCTTTAAATTAAAATTTTTATTTAAATTTATTGTTTTTAACAAATTCTGCTGTTATTTTTTTCTTTTTTTACAGAAACATTTAAATACTTTCATTTTAATTATAAATACGAAACTGAAAAGTCGACTTTAAAAAAATAATTTCGTTTTAATTATAAATACGAAACTAAAAATCAATTAACGATGACTGGCAACGAAGCAGAATACTTAACAAAAAAAGAAATAACAGAACTATTAAATTCTAAAATAAATGTGCGAGACAAGATAATAATTCGCTTATTCTACGAAACAGGATGCACACTAAAAGAACTGGTTTTAATAAAAATAAAAGATTTGGACTTTAAAGAAAACAAAATCACAATACAAGCAAAAAACATTAAAAACAATCTAGTAAGAAAAATAATTATTTCTAAAACACTAACAAAAAAATTATTTTTACACACACAGAATAATTCTTCTGAAAAAAGAATTTTTGAATCTCGACAAGAAGAGCAACTAACAGAGAGAAGAGTACAACAAATAATTGCTAGTCATTCAAAGCAAATTATCGGAAAAAAAATATCACCAAGAGACTTAAGAGTAACACACATCATACACGCATTTTTAGATCAAAAACCAATCGAAAAAATTGAAAAAACTGTTGGAATCAGAAATATTCAACCATATATTTACTCGTATTTCAAGCAAAAATGACTAAAGCAATGAAACAAAGACTAAAAGAAGGAATAAAACTATGTAAAGAATATAAGGATGACATAAAGAGAAATATAAAACTTTTAAAAGATGAATATGAGGATAAGGAAAAAAGAATTCATGCTATAAACAAATATTTGAAAGGGAAAACAGAAAAAGAATGGCTGCAGACATATGATAATTACATTAAAAACTATCAGCAAGAATTATTAAAAATATTTGTACATGAAACATTAACATCTCCAACAATATTTTTCTTAACGATAATAATGATTATTGCAGGTCTTTTTTTAATATCAAACAATCTTATAGAGGGATGGAGTTTGACGGGAAGAGTAATACAAGACGCCACCAAAAACATAGATACGAACTGGCCAATCATAAATCCAATACAACCAAATCTAACAGGCGAAAACACTGATTTATCAGAAACAAAAGCTGAAACAGAAACAGCTAAAGATGATGTTACAAATGAAACAGTTGTTGAAGAGAAACAACCATTCTTTGAAAAAATAAAGAATTTCTTTTCAAGAGGTTCAGGGAAAAGTAGCACAAACAAAGATGAAAGAAAAAAATTTGAACTTAAAAACAGCAAAGAAGAAATTATTGAATCAAAAATAATACTTACAAATGAAAAAGGAGAAAAAATTGATTTAGAGAAAAAAACATCTGTTGAAATAGGAAAGAAATACGATGCAGAAGTAACTCTTGAAAAAAAAGTAATCAAAAAAATAACTTTTCAAAACCTGACTATTACCGAAGAGTTAGACTTAGGATATGAAGAACCAACAGAAATAAAAGATAAAAAGATACAAAAACTAAAACCTAAACAAGCATTCTCCATAAATCCTGAATCGCTAGAGTTTGAAACAGCACAAGTGACTGTAAATGCGAAAGGAAACACTCTGTGGAAGTGCAAAGACTGGAACTTTGCAACACAAGAATGTTTTGGTGAATGGAAAAAATTACTGGACATAGTGCCGGGAAAAGACTATACTTTTACACTAACGCCAGAGGACCCAGGATACGTGGAAACAGGACTTGCAAGTATAAACACGAAAAAATCAATTTACAAGCCAAACGAAACCGCGGAGATAATTGTGGTTGTGTTAGACACACAAGGTTATCTTGTAACAGGTGCAGAGATTGAGTTGAACATAACAAATCCTCAAAATCAAACAATAACCCTAACAACAAAAAGCAGGAGCATCGTTGAGACAAGCAGAGGAATATATGAGGCGAACTATACAGAAACAGCAATAGAAGGTAACTACACGCTTTTTGTAAAAGCAAAAAGCGATGATGTCAACAATTCGATGGAATCATATTTTATAGTAAAAGAAAAATATCCCTTTGATATTTTAAGAACAACACCGGTAACGATAGATCCTTGGCAAGGGGCGTTTACTTCCAGTATCAAACTAATATCATTAAATTACACAGGGCAATTCAACTTTACAGAAATCCTTCCTAAAAACTTTTCAATAGATGACTCGGGCGGATCAATAATATCTGTGAATTCCACACATAAAAAATTGTTCTGGGAAAACCTAGACAATAATTCTGTAGTAACTTATAAATCAAATGCGCCCTATGTTTCCCCAGACTTATATGAATTAGGACCTGCTGTTGTTGAATATGATGGGAAAACTTTTTATGAAGCAAGACCATGGTACTTAGCAATAGACCCATTTGCCTTTTATGACCCAAATTCAAATATACAACAAGGCTGGACTGATGGAACCAGTACTGCTTACACAGCAATAGATAATGGAGTTAGGGAGCCTGATGTAACCACCCAAAAAGATGATTACATATCAACAATCGGAAATTCTGCAGCCAGATCAGAATTTGGTTTTTCAACAGTTATCCAATCACCAAACAATATGACCCTATGGATATATACTGGTTCAGGAAACTGCGGGTACTTGGCATATTTACAGCAAGGAGGAGCAACACGTTGTACAATAGATATAAACCCTTACGCTGCAGAAGGTTGGTATAGCTGTACCTGGTCAGACCCAACAGGAACATATGACACGATGTCTATTGAAGTCTTTCAAGATAGTGCAGCCGGGGCAAAAAAAGGATACTGTTATCTCTACGAAGCATACATAGAAGTAAACTATAATATTTTACCAACAGTTATTGCACTCCATACACCTTTAGATAACGAGAACATCTCAAACTCTAAAGTTGATTTTAATTTTACTGTAACAGACGATTCCAATCCTTTAGCAAGCTGTACTTTGTTCACCAACTCCTCAGGAACTTTTGCGCCAGAAAAAACCATAAACAATGTTGCAAACAACACAGAAACCAATATCACCACAATACTTTCTGACGGAAATTATGAATGGAACATTCAATGTAATGACTCTGTCGGTGCTTCAGACTTTTACACAACAAACAAAACATTCACAATAGACGCAACCGCTCCAAGCATTATTAATCCTCAGTTTAATACAACGATTATCAATCAAAGTCACGAAGTCAGACTTAATATGACAATAACAGACAATTCTTTAATTGAAACCTCAACTGTTCTTTTAAAATATCCCAATGGCTCCAGTATTTTATATGACTTGTCTAATATTGGTTCTGAGTATTACTATGTTTTTATTGATACAATACAAACAGGCATTTATAATCTAACTCAGATTTCTGTTAATGACTCATTTGGAAATTTCAACACATCATATTACACAACTCTAATTTTTGAAGTTACTGCAAGTCCTCCAATTGAGTTTGATTTGTTATCTCCTTTAAATGGTGTGTTTAGTTCGAATTTAAATCCGATTCTTGTTTGGGAGCAGAGTTTTGATGAGTCTTTTGAGAATTATACGATTTTGATTGATGATAGTATTGGTTTTGGTAGTTCTGATTATGTTTATGTGACAGATAATGTAACAAACACTTCTGTTGGTGTTAGTGTTGCTACGAATACTATTTGGTATTGGCAAGTTATTGCTTATGATTCTTTTGGTAATAGTCGTAATTCTACTAGTGTTTTTGGTTACATTACAGACACACAGAATCCTTCTGTTGTTTTGAATTCACCGGTAATTAACGAGAATTTAACTTCGTCTTCAATTACTTTTATCTATACTCCTTTTGATGTTAATTTGTTGAATTGTTCATTGTTCATAAATAGTGTTTTTAATCAATCAAATGTTTCGCCAACACCAAGTCAGCCTAATTATTTTTCTGTTTTTTTTGTTGATGGAGTTTATTCTTGGGATGTATTATGTTATGATAAAGCAGATAATAATGGTTCTGCTGGTTCGCGTTCTTTTACTGTTGATACTGCCCCTCCGAGTATCTTTTTGGAGAAGCCTTTGAATAATTCTTTGAATGAGTCTACTAATAACATTGATTTTTTTTATAATGTGTCTGATGATATGGGAAAAATTGCTAGTTGTATTTTAGTTGTTGATGGTGTTCAAGAAGGAGAATCAACTCTTAATCCTTCAGAAGAGGAAACTCATAGTTTTACTGCTTTTGTTTCTAATGGTCAGCATAATTGGAGTGTTAATTGTACTGATAGTAATGGCTGGAAAGCATCTTCAAATATTTTTAATTTGACTGTTAATGTTTTATCAGAATCAGATCCTCCTATAGTTACGAGGAGATTTCCTGGTATAAATGATTATTTGTTTTATGAAAGCATAATTTTTAATTATACTGTTTTTGATGCTTCTGGTATTGAGAATTGTAGTTTGTATGTTAATGGTTTTTTGAATGATACTAATTATTCAGTTACAAACAACGCAAACAATTATTTCACGATTGATTTTTCATCAGGAGTATTTGAGTGGTATGTTAAGTGTTTTGATAACTCAACAGGTGCTGTTGGTTCGAGCGTCCCCCGTAATTTCACTGTTGATTTGTTTGATCCAGTTGTTGTTTTGAATAGTCCTGGTGATAATGATTTTTTTAGTTTGTCTATTGTGTTGTTTAATTATTCTCCTTCTGATGTTAATTTGTTTAATTGTAGTTTGTTTGGTAATTTTAGTGGTTCTTCTTTTGTTTTTGATCAGGTTAATAGTAGTGTTGTTTCTGATCAGGTTAATTATTTTTCTAAGTTTTTGGTTGATGGTGTTTATCTTTGGAATGTTTTGTGTTTTGATTTGAGTGGTCGTAGTAGTTTTGCGGTTGAGAATTATACAGTTAAAGTCGATGCTAATAGTCCTTGGTTTGATAACATGTCGGAAAGTCCAGTAACTCCTGCAACTTATGTTTTAGGGCGAGTGTATGAGTTTAACATTACTGTTAGTGATCAGTTTTTGGATTCTGTTTGGTTTGAGCATGATTTTGCTGGTTTTTTACAGAATGTTTCTGTTAATGATTTTGTTGGTAACGTGTTTTTTTATAATTATACAACTCTTGCGGCTGGAACTTATAGTTATCAATGGTTTGCAAACGATAGTTTGGGTCGTGTTGGTAATATATCTGTTCAAACTTATATTGTTAATAAGGCTGTCTCTGAAGTAAATCTTTCTTTGAACGGTTCTGATTCTAATCTCACTATCAACGAAGATAATTCAATAAATATAAGCTCTTACTTAGTTTTACCTTCGGATGGAAATATTGAACTGTATATTGATGGTGTTTTGATAAATAATGATTCATCACCCATATCAAATATTTCATTTTTTTCACAACCAGATTTGTATAACATAACTGTTGTTTATCATTCTACACAAAATTATACTGCTGCTTATGAAACACACTTTTTGACTGTTAATGATATTACTTCACCTATTATTAATCTGATTTTTCCTTTTGAGAATGATACTCTTGGTAGTTTGTCTGTTACTTTTCGTTATAATGTTTCGGATAACGTTGCAATAGCTAATTGTTCTTTATACATGAATGACTCATTTATTGATATTGATGAATCAGTTGAAAACAATGAAGAAAACATTTTTGAATATAATTTTTTAGGAAATGGCAATCATTCATGGTATGTCTTTTGTTACGATACATCCGGAAACTACATAAATATAACACCAAACAATTTTACAGTTCAAGAAACAACAGACTTGTATGTGAATGTGTCAACTGATAGCATAGCCTATTCAAAAGGTGAAATTGTTACTGTTACAACGGATGTGGATGATGAATTTGGAAATCCAGTATCAAGTGCAACCATAAAAACAGATATCATTTTAGGAAATACAACTTATCCTTGGTGGAATACTGATTGGAAAAGAAGAAAACCATTATTATTAACAGAGACAATGGGTGATAATCGAACAGAAGTCAATGTTCGCATTAACATAACAGGTCTTTTAGGCAACATAACTGATTGTACAAATGAATTAAGAATTGTTTCAAGAGACTTAAAAGTAATACCTTTCAATGTTTTAGGTGGTGATGACACAAGTTATTGTGATGTTATATTTCAAGCAAATGTTTCAGCAAATGCTAATGATGAAGATTTATACTTTGCTTATTTTAATAATTCAAATGCACCAAACACGAATTATAATACGATTTCAGGAAAGAATCACCCCCTCTTTTTTGATGACTTTAACACAGGAACAGAGCCAACTGCAAATCTGTGGACTGAATCAGGAGGGCTTTGGAATATTGAAGGACAAAAAGCACACGCAGATACTTGTGCGTCTCCAGGAGACTATGTGATATCAATAACAAACACAACAGCGTCATATGAATACTTAAACGTCACTTTTTCATGGGAAGTATCAAGTGGAACACTTGAAGCAGCTGATTGCCTAAGCTTTGATACTTATAATGGTACCGCTTGGAATACACAGTTCGAAAAATGTGATGATCAAGGTTCAACATCAGGATTAAAAAATATTTATCTTGGTTCAGAATATCTAATAGACTTATTCCAAATAAGATTTTTCTGTATTAATGGTGTTTCTGATGAACAAGTATGGATAGATAATGTTAATGTTACAGGTTACACACAACTAGATTTAAATCTGAGTGCAACTGTTGGTTCAACTCAAGAATGGATTTCCAGAAATCAAACTACGACTGGTGCAACAGGAATAATTGAATTTTCCTGGAATACAGCAGATTGGATTCTTGGTTATTATTCGGCAACCTCTCTGGCTCAACATGCAGACTTTAAAGATGGTTCAAGCTATGACTTATTTGAAATCATTCCTGATGCAACACCCCCCAAAATAGAACTTTTAAAGCCAGAAAACAACAACAAAACAAATAATCCAAATATTGTTTTCTCATATACACCAAATGATTTTAACGTTATCTCTGGTTGTTCGCTTTACTTAGACTCGGAATTTAATCAAACAAATAACACAATTACAAAATCAGAACAAAATAACTTTTCAGTTTCAAATTTATCTGAAGGACATCATTCTTGGTTTGTTAATTGTACAGATCAATATTCAAATTCAAATATTTCTAAAACATTTAACTTTACAGTTGACTTATCAGAACCAAACACAACCTTTAGTTCACCAGAAAATAACAGTTATACTTCCGATACAACCCCCGAAATAAATTTTACCATTACAGACGATTTCTCAGATAATTTAACATACAAAATATTTGTAGATGGACTGTTAAATGGACAATCAGGTGATGCAAACAACAATACACCAATTCTCTTAAATCTAAGCTTTCTATCTGAAGGTTCAAGGCAAATAATAATCGAAGCTGAAGATGAAGCAGGAAATAAGAAAAACTCAACAACACTAATAATCAATGTAGATTTAACAGAGCCTAAAATTATTCTTTACAACCCTTTATCAGAAGATATATTTAACTCTGAAAATGTATTATTCAACTTTACTTTTGCAGATAGTGTTTCACCAAACGCAACTTGTAATTTAACTGTGAATGGAATATTGAGAGAAACAGTTTTTGTAGAAGAAAGCATTGCTTATAATATGACTATCTCAGGATTTGAAACTGGAACGTATTATTGGAATGTAACTTGTAAAGACTACGCAGGGTACAAAAACACTAGCCTTACAAAAAACTTTTCAGTAGATATTTTACCGCCACAAATTACTTTAGGAACTCCGGAAAATAATTCTTATTTTAGTAATGAAGAAATCATTTTTTTATTTTATCTTGCAGATACAGGTATTTCAATAGCTAATTGTTCACTGATACTTAACGACGGCAAATACTACGTAAAAAATGACTCCTTGCAAATAAATAGTTATAATAATATTACAACAATAATCGCTACCGGAGACTATGAATGGAGTATTAATTGTACAGATTCAAGTGGAAACGAGGGAGCTTCTCCAACAACGAAAACAATCATTGTTGACACAGAAGCACCAACCATATTTAGTTTAATTAGTCCGTCAGATGGAACTATTAGTGATGATTTATCACCAACATTTATCTGGCAAACAACAACAGATAATAACTTTGATAACTACACAATACAAATAGATAACAGTGCGACATTCGAATCAATAAACTATCAAGACTCAACACACGAAGTAGATAACTTATCAATTACAATGAACATTGCAACGGACACAACATGGTATTGGAAAGTTTTAGCCTTTGATAAAGCAGGAAACAACAGAACTTCAACTCAAACATTTACTTATACAACAGACACCTCAGCGCCAACGGTTATTTTAAGATCGCCGGCAAACAATGATCAAGATCCTGATGGAAACATAACATTCTTTTACACTGTGTCTGATGTAAATATTAGTCATTGCGCTCTTTACATCAATCTTTCAGGAATATTTGAAGAAAACAAAACCGATACTGTTTCAAACGGTCTAAACAGCTTTACACTAAACAACTTGCCAGCCAACACAACTTTTATTTGGAATGTTTTATGTACTGACGGACTTGGATACAACTCATTTTACTCTGAAAACTGGACAGTATTTATTAAAGGCGTTGAGACATTTTATCAAAATCTAACTATAAAATCAAATTTGAGTCTTTATAATACTCTTCCAAGAATAAAAAACATGCAGCTTGAAAGTCCTATAAACTTAGTTGCAGGCATCAATAAAAGCGTTAACTGTACATTCGAGGTTGAAGATGATAATGGCGTGGCAGATATTCAGTCAGTGGTTGCAACATTTTATCATTCCACAAGCAGTTCAGGCGCAGCAGATGACTATAACTCTCATTACTCCAAAACTTGTAGTTGTACAAATATTGACACTATAACCAACAATTGCACTTGTGAAGTTGATATAAGATATTATGCACTTAATGGAACATGGACTTGTAATGCAACTGCAACAGATGAAGTAGGCTCAAAATCAGATACAAAAACAACCACGATAAATGAATTAAGAGCATTATATGTGACTCCTTTCCAGATAGATTATGGAAACCTCGAATCAGAGCAAACATCACCAAGCGATGTGTCTGTTACGATAAAAAATATAGGCAATTCAGATATAGATATATCACTATTTGGCTATGGTGATTCAACAAATGATAATCTTTCTATGACCTGTGAGCATGGAGAAATAATTGCTGGTTATCAAAAGCTCAGTTTAAATCTCGGAATGAGTTATTCACTTATGACTGTGCTTTCAGCATTATCGACAAGTCCAAACATGGTTGATGCAAATATTACAAAACAAACAATCGAAGGATCTGATTCAACATTGGATATGTATTGGAAAATACAAATACCTGTAACTGCACAAGGAGTGTGTGCGGGTTCAATAGTGTTTAGTGCGGAGGCAGATACTTGATGAAAAAAATAATCCGAATAAGCAACAAAACAAAAAAAGTAAAAAACTGGTCATTGTTAATAATTTTATTTGTGGCTTCGATAATATTTTCATCTCAAATATTTGCATTAGGGGTTAGTCCTGGAAAAATCATATTTGTAAATACAACAAGGAATGGTTATGCAGAAGAGAGACTTCTAATTTCAACAATCTCAGAAAAAAATGTGTTTTTAGATTATGAGACATCAGATATTGATTGGTTAGAAATTAATTTTGAAAACATAGTTATTAATCGACAAAATCCAACAAATGCAAAACTAATCTTAAGGATACCATCCGATGCTAAAAATGGGTTGTACAAAACAAAAATATTACTTAAAGGAACACCTGAAAGTTCACAAACACTTGAAAAATCAAGTGCAATATCTTCTGCAGTCACTATAGATATTTCAATAAATATTATTGGAGAAGAAATAGTTTCTTGTCTTGTAGGAGGTGTTAATCTATTGGATGTTGAAGAAAATTTTCCAATTGAAATATCATACTCTATCAAAAACACGGGAAATGTAAAACTGCGTCCTAAAACTGAAATAATAATATATGACCAGCAAGAAGAAAACGCGGTAATGCAAACAGATTTTTATTCTGATGAGGTGTTGCCAACAACAAATATTCATGGTTTTAAAATAATAGATAATAATCACTCAACAGGACAGTACTGGGTGAAAATAAAGATTCCGATGTGCGGATACACAGATACAAAGACTTTTGAAGTTGTAAAGAAAGGTTCAATTATTGACAAAGGAGAACTTTTAAGAATAAATACTTTTGAAGTTGTAGATACAGGCGATATAACACCCATTTCTGCAGTTTTTAAAAATACTGGAACAAGAATTGTCTCAGCAAAATTTGTTGGAAAAATTTTAAAAGATGGAAAAATAGTTCAACTAATAGAAACCGATACAATCGATGTTTTTCCAGGAAGTGTTGATATGTTAGAAACATATTTTCAACCACTAATGGCCGGGCGATACGAAGTACAAGGACGAGTTATTTATAACAACAAATTATCCTACGAAAAAGAAAGTGTTGTTGAAGTAAAATCGGTGATTGTTTCAAAAAAAAGCATTAATACAAACCATTTATTTTTATCAGGAATAATGCTTATCGTAATCTTTTTACTATTGTTAATAATCAGAAAAAAGAAACGCCTAAGTCTTCGGAAGAAAAAGAAACATCGCTAAGAATTAAAAATTAGTTTTCATGTTTCTCAAAAAATTCTTTTATCATACGTTCATAAAGCATAGTTGTTTTAATACTCCATGAAGGCGGAAAACACCTAAAATAATTAGGCCAAATATAACGTTCATCAAGAAAAATGACAACCCCCTTATCTTGTTCAGATCTAATACATCTTCCAGCACTTTGGATGGTCTTATTAAAAGCAGGAAACAAGTAACCATAATCCCAGCCCTTACCAAACTTTTCATCATAATACTCAATTAATGCTTTAGACTCAAGATCTGGCTTTAACAACGGAAGACCAACAATCACGACTGCTTTCAAATAATCACCAGGAAGATCAATTCCCTCACCAAAACTTCCAGAAACAACACCCAAAAGAACTGCACCAGTTTTTTTATAACCCTTAAAATTTTCTAATAATTCCTGTTTTTCTGTTTTAGAAAGAGCTGCTCGCTCAACAAAAATTGTTTTTTTACAAGCATCATTAAAATATTTATAGATTTCATCACGTAAGTAATAACTGGGAAAGAATATAGCACTATTTCCAGGAACAGTATTTATGATTGTAGCAAGTATCTGTGCAATATCAGTAAATTGTTTCTGACTTCTTAAAGTGTACTTTGTTGTTGTTTTAGGAATAATAATATTTAATTTGTTTTTTTCAGGAAAAGGACTTTTATATGTTTCTTCTTCAACATCTTCAAAACCCAAAAGCTCTTTATACATTGATGTTGGTGTCAAGGTTCCAGACATGAGAATTGTTGAATGAGCCTCCTTAATAACAGGTCTTGTTGAAAGACTGGGATCAAGACATCTATAACTAAGAGTGATTATCTCATCCTTAAATCCGGATTTTTTTGAAAGAATCCTTGTAAATCCATCATCACTTCCAATCCATGCTTGAAGAAAAGATAATACTGAACCAATGTATGATTGCTTTTGCTTTTCTCTTATTGCATCAGAGACAAGATCAAAATCAGAAATTATTTCTTGATAGTCTTGAATCTGATTCACTTCATCTAAAAACTCTTTTTGTTTAATGTATCGCTCATCATCTTCCATCCGCGCCCATCTTAAAAGAATGTTTTCAATTTGAATCAGAACATCCTGTACTTCTGTATACTTGAATTTTTTTGCTTCAGAAATGGCTCTCTTTAACATGACATTTGAAAGCCTTGCAGTGAACAAATCTTTGACTCTTGCAGGGATGTTATGTCCTTCATCAATAATTATAATGATATCTTTTAGTTCTTTGCCTATTTTTTTTAAAAATAAGTTTCTAATATCAGGATTGAAAAGATAATAGTAATCACCAATGATGATTCTTGCATCTTTTGCAAGCAATAAAGTTATCTCATAAGGACAAACGCCAAAAGTTGTGCACACATCTAAAACAGTATCAGTTGTTAATGGATCAATTTTTTTTAAACTTTCAAGTACGCTTTTTGCTTCAAGAGAAAGCTTATCTTTTTTCTTTATGCTCTCAAAAAACTCACACAAATGATCTTCTCTCATACGTCTACAATAATCATTAAATTCATTTGTGAAAAGTTTTTGAACACCTGCTTGTAAACAAAGACCTTTTTTCCCAATAATACTTACAGCTCTAAAATCTTTATCATGTTTTTTTTTAATTTTTGAAAGAGTATCAATTGCAATTTTATGTTGGGTGTGCCTAGATGTTAAAAAGAAAATTGTTAAATCATTATCAAGAGCATATTTTAAGCAAGGTCCAAGAGCTGCAGCTGTTTTTCCAAGACCTGTTGGTGCATGAGCAATTAAATTCTCACTTTTTTTAACAACATCAGAAATTTTTAACATCAACTCTTTTTGAATATCTCGTACATCTTCATGAGCAAAAAGAAATTCTTTCATGAATAAACAGAAAAGGTTTCTTTTTATAAATTTTTATAGATAGAAATCGTAATTTTTTCAACGCTTAATCTTTTTCTTTTTTTCTTTATTATACTCTTTGAACTTTTTTGACAAATAATCAATTAGGCTCTTTGTTTTTTCAACAATTTTCGGCATACCTTTATCTATTGATTCTTGAGCTTGAGCAATTTGTTTTTCCCACTCAACACTGTAATCTCTTAAAACAATGTGTAATTCTTTTATTCTTGCGCCATACTTATGAAAATAAACAACTCCTGCCAACTCATCTTTGTGAGGTGGCTTAGGTATTTCATCAGGGTACCCGAGAGTAATCAATGCCTGAGGTCTTGTATTTTCAGGAATGTTAAACGTACTCCTAATTTTATCTTCGTCAAAAGCACCAATCCAACAAGCACCAAGTCCAACATCATAGGCTGTCAAAAGCATGTTTTGAATTGCACAAGCACAGTTTTGGGTTGTGTAAAGTCTTTTTCCTCTAAGACCATAAAATCTTTCGGCAATATCAACAACCCCACAAACAACAATTATTGCTTGAGCATTATAGACCTGCTCTTGTTTTAAACAATGATTATAAAGCGAACGTATAACGTTTTTATCAGTTATAAGGATGAAACGCCAGTTTTGAAGATTTCCAGCACTTGGAGCTTCATGACCTGCTTCAATAATTTTAGTTATCTTATCAAACTCAACAGGTTGCTGGGTATATTTCCTTATAGAACGCCTATTTCTAATACATTCTGAAAGATCCATACTAATACTTTTGAAGTTTGGATTTTAAATATTTATCTGTTTAATAGAATGTGACAATAGTTATTGATTGCTTTTCACATTCTATTATCTAAAGAAAATTATTAACGATCTAATTTTTAATTTCCTTTAGTTTAAAAGTAAAAATCCGTTCTCTTGGTGCCATCATTTTAAAAACAGATTCGTGCTAAGATATTTTTCTCCCCTGTCTGGAAATATGACAACAATATTTCCAGTCTTTATTTTCTTTGCAACTTTTATTGCGGCATACATCGCAGCCCCACTGCTCATGCCCACAAATATTCCTTCTTTTAAGATGATATCTCTTGCAGTTTTATAAGCATCTCTTGTTTTGACCATAATTGTTAAGTCTATTTTTGAAGGGTCATAAATTGCAGGAATGATTGCTTCTTTCATGTTTTTCAAACCCTGTATGTAATGACCTTTTACAGGGTGAGCGCTAACAATTTTGATATTAGGGTTTTTTTCTTTCAGGTATTTTGAAATTCCCATGATGGTTCCTGATGTTCCTATTGCAGAAACAAAATAATCAATTTTTCCATTTGTTTGCTTCCAAATCTCTTTTGCAGTTGTTTTGTAATGTGCAAGCTTGTTGTATTCATTTGAGAACTGGTCAGGCATGAAGTATTTTTCAGGATTTTTTTTAACAAGCATCTTTGCATTCTTTATAGCCCCATCTGTTCCTAATTTTGCATCTGTTAATATTATTTTTGCACCAAAACTCTTTATCATTATCTGTCTTTCAATAGAAACAGCTTTACTCATGACAATCTCAACGGCATAACCCTTAACTGCTCCAATCATTGCAAGACCGATACCAGTATTTCCTGATGTTGCTTCAATAATAGTCTTTGTATGTGTGAGCACACCTTCTTTTTCAGCTTGTTCAATCATCTTAAGAGCAATTCGGTCCTTGATGCTTCCTGTTGGGTTTGTCCCTTCGATTTTTCCGAAAATTTTAACATTTGGATTTGAATTCAAACGATTAATTTTCACAAGGGGTGTATTTCCGATTGTTTGCAATATGTTTATATTCATAATGAATCACCTTTGATTAGTCTTTGTTATTTTTTCAAAATTAATCATCAAGAAACAAATGATTTGAAAAAAAGAATTTGAAATAACTTAAGTTGGGTTTATGAGAATTACATCAACAACAAAATATTGTTTTAACCAAAAAAGAAATCTTGAACTCTTTTTTCTCTTTCATAAATACTAATGATTGATTATTGTTTTAATACTTTTTGCTTTTTTACCGAAGTCTTGAGCCGCATAAATGGCAAAAATTAGAAGTTGAATAATGCTTAGCACCACACCTTGGACAAAATAAGACGTTTTGAGATGTCTGTTGTGTGGGTTTTATGGGTGTTGTTTGTTTTGGTGTTGTTTGTTTCTTTAAAGGCATACTCTGCAGTGAGTCAAATTTATTTATGGGTTTTTCTTTTTTGCTCCTCGCAAAAATAATCTTTACAACACCTACAAAAACGAAGAATGCACCTATGTAAAAGAATATATCAAGAAAAGGGTCTTTTCCGGTTTTTGAAACCATTAACTTTGAGTAAACTGAAATTATAATGCCAACGATTATGTATGCAACACCTGGTATTTTTGCCATAATAATTATTTGTAAGTATTCATATTAAAACTTTTCTACTCAAAAACAATTGGTGGTGGTCCAAGAGAGAGTAATTCTGATTGTATGAGGAAAACTTCTGTAATCCTGTTATCTGGAAATGATTCTTCAATTTTTTGAAGTATGTTTCTAAGTTCATAAGGGTTTTTAATAACAACTCCAAATTCAATAAATGGGTCTCCCACATATTCAAGTAAGAATGAAACATTTGGATGAGTTTCAAGATGAGATAATAATTTTGTTCTATCATCAAGATTTTTATTCACTATAAATACACTATAATTAAGGAGATTAATACATCTTGGTTCTAAGAAGATGGAATATTTAGTTATGTAATTGCTTTGCTCTAGTTTTTTGATTCTTTTTGCGATTGCAGGGGCGGTTAAACCTGTTGTTTTAGCCAGTGCAAGGGTGCCTTTTCGAGCATCTTTGGCTAATTCTTTTAAGATAGTTTTATCTGTTGAATCTATTTTTTTTTCTTGGATTTTCTTCTTCACATTAATTACTTTTTCTCCGAAGAATTTCTCATAAAACTGTTTTCTTGTTTTATGTATTAATAATCTGTGGTCAATAATATCTTCTTTGAATTGCTTGTAAATTTTTTTAAAATTATCATCTATTTCGTAACTGTTTTTCCCATAAATTTCAATTCCAAAAGTCCATGCTCCTGAGAATTCGCTGCTCCAAGATGCAAAGTTACATTCATTAATGAACTTTTTCAGCTCTTTTTCTCCTTTTGTTTTCAAACTTAAGAACAATGATCCGTTCATAAAATTTAGTTTTTCAGTATTAATTTCTGCTGTAAATCCTTTGATGATATTCTTATTTTTTAGTTGGTTAATTCTGTATGTTGCAACTTCTCTTGAAATATTTACTTTTTTAGCTAGTTGTGTTATCGGGGTTCGGGAGTTCTTCATTAATTCTAAAAGTATTCTTTGATCAGTTATGTTCATTTTTTACATAAATAAACTATTTCTTTATATAAAGTTTGTTATTGTAAATTTTTCTTTAGTAAGTTTTATATTCATAAGAGTATCAATTCAGAAGTGATAACAAAAAGGTGATTATTATGAATAAATCAATATTAGAAGGAATTCAATACGTCGTAAGAAACTCAAAAAATGTCAGAATTAATGAAGAGAAAATAGTTGAAATGGCCAACAATTATCAAGATACAAAAATTCATTGGATGAATTATCTTCCTGTAGACTTGACAAATTTAAATAAAAAAGAGAGGCTTAATTTCTTATTTATCTTCAATTCTATAAGCTTTTGCTATTGGGGTGATTCCAAATGGTCTGTTGGATATGATAGAGGTACGTGGAATATGATTGCTTCAATAAAAAGAGCGATTGATGAAGGGAAACCCATTCTTAATCCAGACTATTTAACTAACATGAAAGAAGAGGAACTAGAAGATATTTTAAGAGGAACAAACAAAATACCCTTACTAAAAAAAAGACTATCAATTTTGAATGAATTAGGAACTAACATTATCGATAAATATGAAGGAAATTTTGAAAAATTAACCTATTCAGAGAAACAAGCACCGACCTTAGTGGAAAGAATTGTTTCAGATTTTCAATCGTTCAATGATTATTCTTATTACAATAATGAAAAGATTGTGTTTAACAAAAGAGCACAATTACTAGTCTCAGATATTCATGCAAACGGATATGGCAAGCTAGAGAATATTGATTCTTTGACTGCCTGTGCAGATTATATTCTTCCAATGGTTCTTCAACATAAAGGAGTTCTAAATTATTCAAAAAAACTAGCAACAAAAATAAAAAATAAACTTTTGATTCTTGCAAATAGTACAGAAGAAATTGAAATAAGATCAAATACTATTTACGCTGTAGAACTAATAAAAAAAGAATTATTGAAAAAGAATAAATCAGTTTCCTCAATGCAAATAAATGATTATTTATGGATATCTGGCAAAGATGTTCCTGAAACTCAGCCATATCATAGAACGATAACTAGTGCTTACTAAATCTTTATAAATTACAATAACATAAATCCATGTGTGTCTGAATTAGATAAACTAAAAAAGAAGATTCGGGATGAAGTTGACGAAATATGGGACTTTGATGAAGACAGCGATTTACCAGTGACAGAGAAAAAAACTAAACAGAAAAAAATAAGAACGTAGTACAAGGTGTTTACTGTTTCAAAGGCCCAATTTTCTTTTTTTCCTGCATGTAAGGCTGTAAAACTTTAGGAATATTAATTGTTCTGTCTTTATTCTGATTATTTTCAATTATTGCAATCAAAGTTCTACTTGTAGCAATTGCAGTATTATTGAGTGTGTGAACAAATCCTGCAACTGGTTTTCCTTCACTTTCTCTATATCTGATATTCAGCCTTCGAGCCTGATAATCAGTACAGTTAGAATTAGACCCAACCTCTCGATATTCACCATCAGCCATCAACATTTCTGTATCATACTTTTTTGCAGCAATTATTCCAATATCACCTGTACAAACATTTACAACCCTATAAGGAATTTTTAGAGCCTTGTATAAATCTTCTGCGTTTTTTTGTAATTCTTCATGAAATTTCCAAGAATCTTTAGGATTGCAGAATATGAATTGCTCAATCTTATTGAATTGATGCATTCTAAAAAGTCCTTTAGTATACTTGCCATGAGAGCCAACTTCTCTTCTAAAACAAGGACTTATACCACAGAACTTTATAGGCAAATCAGAATTATTTAAGATTTCATCCATGTAATAAGCAGCCATTGGATGTTCAGAAGTTGCAATGAGATACAAATCATCACCTTCGATTTTATACATCACAGTTTCAAAATCAGCCAAGTCAGTCACACCCTCATAAGGTTCTCTTCTTAACATGTAAGGTGGATTAACAACAATATATCCTCTTTTGGATAAAAAATCAATCGTGAATTTTTGAAGAGCAAAATCCAAAAGCGCCAAATCTCCTTTGTTATAGAAAAAGCCATGCCCTGAGTTTTTATTAGCCCTTTCAGAATCAATAAGACCTAAATTTTCCAATAATTCAAAATGATTCTTTGGCTTAAAACCGAATTTTGGAAGCTTACCAACCCTTCTAACCTCAACATTATCTTTATCATCTTTTCCTTCAGGAACAGATTCGTGAAGAAGATTAGGAATTCTCATCAAATGCTCTTTCATTTCAGAAAAAAGCTTAACCTGTTTTTCTTCAAGTTGAACAATTTTTTGTGGAATCTCTTTAGCTTTTTTTACAATAGCAGTAATATCTTTACCAGCTTTTTTAGCTTCATTAATTTGTGCACTAATCTTATTACGCTCATGCTTTAATCTATCAACTTCAAACTTGGATTTACGCCAATCATCATCAATTTTTAACAAAGAATCAAGTCTTTTAAGAAGTGCAGGATTCTTTCGTTTCCTAAGATTTTTTCTGACCTCATTTGAGTGTTCCCGAACATATCTAATATCAATCATTTTGATTTGTCCTCTTTAATTCAATTAATTCTTTATATTTTACTGCTTCAGCAATCATTTTACCAAGCTTGTTTTTACGATTAATTTTTATCACTGCTTTTTTGCTGGCTTTGACTGTAAGTGTAAAATCCGACTCCACAAACACATCAATATCTTTATTAGCATACTCATAAGGTAAAGTGAATGTAACATTGCTGTTATGGCTTTGTGAAGTGTACTCAATACTTTCGCCAATTGGTTTTTTAGCCTTAGCAAGTTCTCGTACATCGATTTTTATTCCAAGCTTCTTTTCAATCTGTTCAATATTAGAACCATTCTTACCAATAACTTTTGCTCGTTGATTATCAGGAATATAAACAACACATTTATGATTTGAAAGAACTTCAACTTCCACATCAGGAGAGAATCGTAAAAATTCCTGTTTTATGGTTTGGCCTGCAAGTGCAGATGTTGGACTCTGAGAATTATTTTTTGAAACAGGTATTACAACTGTTTCTTCACCGTAACTGTATAATTCAAACTCTAATTTTTGTGTTTCGAAATCACAAACAGTAACAACTGGTCTTGCAAGATCCTGTTCAAACATTCCAGAAGGAACTTTTACTTCCATGGAAAGAGAAAAAACGCTGTCTATTTGACCATCTTTAATAAAAACAACTGTGTCAACGATGTGAGGAATAACTCCAAGTTCAATCCTTCCAATAAACCTTTGAATAGCATCAATTGGTTTTGTTGCGTGTATAACACCAACCATTCCAACCCCGCTAAGCCTTAAATCAGCAAATAATCGAAAGTCTTCAGTGTTTCTCATTTCATCAAAAATAGTGTAATCAGGTCTCGAAAGAAGCAAAATATCATGTATTTCCCTGCTTGAGCCATGACTAATTGAATACTGAGTCACATCATCTGGTAGAATCAAATCTCTCGGTGCCTCAATTGTTTTTACAACTTTATTTTGTTCAAAATAAAATTCAGCTAATGCTTGTGCAAAGGTGGTTTTTCCATGACCAGGCGCACCAGAAATTAAGACTCCTTCAGCATGTTCTGAAAGCCTTTGAAGAAGCTTTTCACTCATACTATAATCTTTCAACACTAATCTTTTAACTGGTCGAACAGCAGTAATCTCATAACCATCAGCAAAAGGTGGGCGAGTAATGACAATTCTATACTTCGCAAGTTGAATTATTGTAGAACCCTTTCTACTAATTTCAATAAAACCATCTTTTCGAGATTCTGCCTCTTCAGTTATTTGTTTAGCAAGCATTTTTACGTTTTCGGAATCAATAACTTCTTTTGAAATTGTATCATAAGTCCAGTCACCCGGACGACCTTTTTTAGCCTTTATTAAACAATTCTCTTTTATATGAACACTCATAGTTGTTTCATCAAAGTATTTGTTCAGAACAAGTTCTTCTTCATTTTCATCAGGAAATTCATAAAGAATAACTTTTATACCTTTAGACTCAGCAACCATTGCTTGAACTTTGTCGGCAGTAATTAAGGTTCCATCCTCTTCTAATGCTAATTCTCTGATAAGCGAATCGATTTCACCAGATTTTGCATATTTAATCTCAAAACTTCCGGGGCGAGTACCTTTAAATTTTATTTCGAACTTGTACTTTACACTTATATCACGAAGCTTTTTAATCTCTTCCAATCCCAGCTGACCAGTTTCTCGACCTCTATTAGCTTGTGCTTCAAGTTCAGAAATAACTGCTTCATGGATTATGATACTTGTCGGTTTTAACTCTTTTTTTTCAATTTTTTTAGAAACAAGACCTTCAATTATTATGCTTGTATCTGGTATGATATTTATTGTTTTAGCCATTTTAGATAATTAATAACTATTCCTTTTTAAATATTCTTAATCAACGACTCAATAAAATTTGTAAACTTATTCATGAGAACATAAGCTTTTTCCCAAATTTGAAGATTATTTAATTCTATCTGAAAGAACTCGTTTTTTTGAAAGGTTAAACCTTTATCATTTTCGAAATAAATCAGAATTTCAAACTCATTAGTGTTGAGATTCAAATCCATGCCTCTAATTTGAAGATTAAAAGTGATTTTTTTTGATAACTCTTTTACATCCCAGCTTTGCTCGAAAAATTTGTGTTTTATTATTACACGTAAATTTTTAGGAGTGGAAAAAGAATCTTTTTCTAAATCAAATGTGATGTGGCCTGATTCTTTAAAACTAATAGTTTCTGGAAATAAAACGTTTTTAATCAATATTTTTGGTTCGTCAATAACAGAAATAAGAAGATAACTTTTCTTAGAAAGCTTGTTATTTTCACAGGAGACAACAAGGTTTTTTAAACTTACAGAGTCAAAGGATTTATTAAATTGCAGGGTCTTTTTTTCACTAGGAGCTAAATGATTATTATAACAAACATCATCAACACAAGTTTTGACCCATCTTAAAGTTTCAGAACCAAGATTTTCTAAAACACAAGTAATCATAGTCTGTTCTTGAACGTAAACACTTTTTTTATCAGCATAACAATCTAATGATAAATCTTTTGAGTAACCATCATCTTCAGAAGGAATTTTTTTGTTGAAATATTCAAAGTCGTACAATTGTCCAGACTCTTTAACCTCAAAAAAACTTTTGACCTCACCACCATAAAAATGTGCAACAATTGGAAAGTTATATTGAAAACCGCTTTTGAGATCATCATCAACACGAATAATAAAGTACAACTCTTTTGTTTCATAAGGTTTTAACAGGATAGGAATTTTTGTAGTGCTGAAAAACTTAACATTTTCAGTAGGCGCGATTTGTATGAAATCTGTGACATAAAAATTCTTTATATTTCTAATTTTTAACACGAGTAAGTTGTAAGAGCCAAAACCAATAACTGATTCGTCAACTTCAACAGATGCAGAAATCGACGGTTCTTTTAAATCTCCTTTTGAATCAACCTCGGTTTTACTTTCTAAAACTCCACTCCGAAGGTTAAAACCCGTTCCACGAGCACTGTAATCAACAGATGAATCTTTAGAATCAAAAGAATCCTTAAACTTAATGTGTGTTGCATCAAGATATCCTAATTGCTTATAAGTTACATCAAATGGTATCCAACCAAAATTAGGAAAATAAACTTCTGCCCAGCCATGCCCGCCCCAAGGATTTTCAAACATTTCAAGATTTGTATGAGCAACACCTGAAACAAAACGCACAGGGATACCAACAGACTTACAAAATGACATGAAAAGAGAAGTGATTTCATCACAAACACCATAACCATTTTCCAAAACCCAAGAAGACTTCTGATTGGCTTCAGCAGTTAAAGTTGTCAAATTATATTCAATATTTTCTTCAATCCACTTAGAAAAAGCAAATACGACTTCAAAAAGGTCATCTTTGTTATTAGAAAGCTTTGAAGCAAGTTCCCTAATTTCTTCGTTCACATCAACGAATTCCTGAGGTTTTAAATACTCGGAAAGTTCCGGTTCTAAAGTTTCAATAGGAAAAGGTACTTTTTTATGAATTGGTAAAAAATAACTATTTGTTTTTATCTTTGATTCAATAGTTACAGAAACACCATTAACTGAAGGATTATTAAATGAGAATACTA
Source organism: Nanobdellota archaeon (assembly GCA_018817005.1). Classification (GTDB taxonomy): domain Archaea; phylum Nanobdellota; class Nanobdellia; order Woesearchaeales; genus JAHIUF01. Next base: position 467 of record JAHIUF010000054.1, on the reverse strand, counting down.
TATTATCATCGACAAATTCACTCACAGGATTCGTTTTTAAACTCAACACTTCTTGATGCAAATCGCTTCTTGGAAACCAAGAAAGAGTAATTGTTGCTTCATCAATTTTGAAAGGACCTGAAGACCTATCAAAAAATAAAGAGTTATCAACAAAATTATTAAGCACTAATGACTCATAATCAGACAATTCTTGAGCTGAAACGAAATGCAAAAACAAAACCATTAATAACAGGAAAAAGAGTTTTTTCATAAGAACAACAATTACACAAAGAATATATAATTGTTTTGGAAAAATATCTTTTTGTTGAATTTCATAATTAGGTTATACTTCTAATATTTAGCTAAATTTTTGTTTCTCGGTGATATTATGGAAACATTAACCGAGAAGAAAAGAAAATGGTTGATAAGGCAATTCAGGTCAGGTAGAAGTGCAACTTCTATAGCTAGAATACAAAAAGTTAGCAGGC
>JAHIUF010000053.1 GCA_018817005.1 Nanobdellota archaeon | reverse complement strand
GCAGGAATCTATCATCGAGACCTGCATGACAGAAACATAATGATAGACGAAGAAAACGACAAAGCAATAATAATAGACTTAGGAACAGCAACAACAAACCCAAACATAAGCAATCCACAAAATAGGTTATACGGTGGAAACAACGACTTAATAAGCCTAGGACAACTAATGTACAAAATGGCCACAGGACACAACCTATTCAACGAAGAAAACGGACAGTCACAACAATCACCAACAAAAAACCACATCAAAACAGAAAGAGAAAAAGCATACGAAACCAAAGAAACACTACAACCATACCTAAATAAAGTAAAAGAAAACATACAAGAATCAAACCTCGCAAAATTAATAACAAACATATTAGACGACAAACTGTGGACACAACCAGACAAAGAAAAAGTAGAAGAAACAAAAAAAACAATAGAAGAATATCTTTCCTCAGTTTAAGAAATATATTTCTCAACTGTCAATGCGACGTATGTCTCGCAAAACTCGTTTATCGTGTGAAGTATTATCTTGCATTCACTCATTATCTTCAGACCGTCACCTGTGAAATCTTCTTTATTTATTTGGTGTAGAAGTTCATATCTTTTTTTCACTATTGCTTCCAATTCTTTTGGTGAAAAATTCTTTTTTAGAACTATATCAAATTGCTCTAAGAACAAATCAAATATTTCTTTCAGATACAATTTGATTTTGTCATTCACATTCTTGGCTTCATTAACTCTTTCTGCAGTGTGTCTTATCAGATCAACTACCTTATCAATTATTACCATCAACCCAAACAATCTCGATTTTTTACACTCGGATAAATCTGATATGTTTAGCAACCGTTCGTAGTAATATATGAATTTTGCAATATTGTCATGATAATCATATACTTTTTCAAAAAATGAAGAAAAATCATTGTTCATAGCATTTAAAAATTCTGCCAAGAAATCTTTTATCAAGAAATATATTCTTCTGAGAACAACATCTGTTTTTTCGTGTTCCTCGCTTTTTATCAGGCTTTGAATTATGATTTTATTTGCTGTTTGTGATACTACTTCGAGTCCTATAAACCTCTCGATAACTTTATTTACATAGCCACTCACCGATATCTCTTTATTATGCTTATAATCAGGAATTGTTTCGTTTGTATGATTCACAACTATCTCTTCCACTCCTTGTCGGTATAATTCTTCAAAGAAACGATTAAGCATCAACTTGTTCCAGTCATCTGTATTTATTACTGCTTTCTTTATTTTTTCAGGAGAACCTTCTCTTTGTATAATCAGACTTTTACTGTCCTCTATAACTTCTAACTCATCACCGGGTTTTATTTTTAATTCAGACGCCCATTTTGAAGGCAGACTAACTGTCAGCGTGTTCTGTCCTACACGATTTACTTTTCTTTTCATAAGAACAGTAAAGATAAACTAATATAAATACTTTTCGAAAAATAATTACATAATTACCAATAATAAATATAATTGAAAAAAGTATTTATAATCTCATTATTTAACTAGAATAGATTGATTTCCACAAAGCGATTGGAAATCTTCCAATAAAACTGGAAAAACAAACAAAGGTGATAAAAAATGAAATGGCTTGATAATAACATGATGCCAGGACTAAGAGATCCTATGACTGGCAGAACACTAACAACTCCAGGTGGGTTAACACCAATGGATATGATGAGACACAACGATATGATAACAGCAAGAATTCCGGACAACTTTGGTAGTAAGGATATATATGGTATGAAAATACAAGATCCAATACAAATGTATAATGAAAACCGATACAAAAGCCTTCCAAACTTGCCAGAAATGCACAAACCATTGATTGATTTCAAACCAGAACCAATATTACCTAACTTTAACTTGACAAAAAAACCTGAAGTTAAGAAATATTACTGTGAAACATACATGGACAATTTATTAGCTAAAAACAGGTTTTGAAGATGAAAGAAACAGATATCAAACTGCTAAGACAACTAAGAAGAAATGCAAGAGAAAGCATAACAAACATATCAAAAAAGACGGGAATACCAACATCAACGGTTTTTTTAAAAATCAGAGAGCAAGAAAACAGACTAATAAAAAAGCACGTTTCACTTGTCGACTACGCAGCCTTAGGATATAATCATTGGCAAAATACAGTGGTGAAACTTGCAGAATACAACAATAAAGAGTTCGAGAAATTCCTATTAGAGTATGAAAATGTGAACTCACTTTACGAAATCAATGGAGGCTATGATTACTTACTAGAAACAGTTCATAAGAACGTAAAAGAGTATGTTGATTTCATGAAGGATTTGGAAAATAAATTCAAAATTGTTGAACTCAAAGGATTTCAGATAATAAATGATTTGAAACGAGAAGAGTTTTTCAGCAAAGGAGGAAACTAAAATGGATGCAAAAGGATTAGGTGTTTTATTAATTGTGATGGGAATTGGATCATTCATACTTCCATTATTTGGACTACAATTTAAACTATTAATACTATTCGGAGCATATCAATGGATGGTTTCAATATTAATGGCCATAATAGGTATAGTGTTATTGATAAAGAAGTGATTAAAAATGATATTATTTGGATGGAAAACAAAACCCCAAGTAAAAGGTGCAACAAAAGGAAAGTGCTTCGCTTGCAAAAAACTTGTTCAACACGCAATAGTACAAGTCACTCATTGGTTTACACTTTATTTTATACCAATAATTCCTTACAAGAAACAATTGTTTGTAGTTTGCCATAATTGTGGAGCCAAAACAGAACTAAAGGATGATGCAAAAAAAATGATGATTCAAAAATTATCTGATTTGGATGCACAAACAGAAACGACATCTAAAAAATAAATTTTGAAAAAATAATACACTAACACAAGTTAGCGGGAGCTATGTAAAAATGAATGCAAAAGTTAAATCCGAATATGATAAAGCAAAAACAATCATTATGCACACACCAGGAGAAGAAATATTTTTTGGAACACTACAAGGAACTGCAGCTTTGTTCGAGAGCAAGCCTATAGATAGATACAAAGTAACAGAAGAGCATAACAATTATGTGAACACACTAAAAAAACAAGGAATTGAAGTAAAACTAATTACAGACATATTATTAGATGGAACAATTGATGAAAAAGGAGCGAAGAAAACAGGAAGTGAATTGGATAAGCTAGTAGAATTCGCTTTAAAATCAGTTAAATATTACTATCCAATAGAGTTAAACATTGATGAGTTAAAATCATTAAAAAATTACAAACAAAAGACATTGGAAGAGTTGCATCCGAAAGATTTGGTTAAGATAATTTTAGAAAAGCCTGAGATAAAAATTAAACTAAGTGAAGAGGGTAACACTAACTACATCGCTGAAAGCTATAAATTAAATCCTGTAATGAATATGCACTTCTTAAGGGATCAACAAATAACAACTGATAAAGGAATAGTTATCGGCAAGATGAACTCCACACAAAGAAGAGCAGAAACAGAAATTACAAAGTTTGCATTTGAAAAACTAGGACTAAACATAATATGTGAAATAAAAGGTGAAGGAAGACTTGAAGGCGGTGATTTCATACCTTGTGGAGAATTTGCATTTATAGGACAAGGACTGAGAACAAATGCAGAAGGAATTAAACAACTACTAGAAAACCAAGCATTAGGATATGATGAGATTGCAGTTGTTAAAGACTACTTCAAAAATCAAGAGGAGATGCACTTAGATACTTATTTCAATATCGCAGGTCCAAATAAAGCAGTGATTCTTGAGGATAGAGTTAATCATTACAACGAACAAGGAAAATTTGTAAAAGCAAATCCAGAAAAGAAAACAACCATTGACCTCTACACATTAACTAATGGAACATATGTAAGAGCTGAAAAGGATATTCCATTCCAAGATTATTTGTCCAAAAAAGGTTTCAAGGTTGAAGATAACTCATTGATTACTTTGACAAAAGAAGAACAACTAAACTACGGGATAAATTTCCTGACAATAGATGAAAACAAAGTTGTGGCAGTAAAAGGTGTAAGTAAAAACTATCTTGAAAAAATGAATGGAATAGAAGTAATAGAAATACCATTCAAAAACTTCGTGTTAACATCTGGCGCACCGCATTGTGCAGCACAAGTCACACAAAGAGGATAAATATGATTACTCTAAACATTGCGGGTGATGCACAAACAACAACTTAAATCGAAAGATTTCCGTAACACATTGGAAACATTACGATAACCAACGTAATATCGTCGGAAAAACCGCAAAAACTCTTATAAAGAAAAAAAAAAGAATGAAAATCAAAGAACAAAACACAAACAGAGACGACATCTAAAAATTAAATTTTGAAAAAAATAATACGCTAACAATAATTAGCGAGAGCCACAGATATCAATCAAGCCTTAAAAATTTATGAAAAAGACGGATTAAGGGCCTTGGTTGAATCTCGAATTATCAAAGGTGAATATAAATGATAATAAGATTAAATGAGAATATAAACAACCACATAATCAATAAAAGAAAAGGATTTGTGGATAAAGGAATATTAACAACTGACTTGAACAACTGTAGAGGTATAGAAAATCAGCAATATGTTCGCATAACAATCCAAACAGACTCTAATATGAACAAAAAACTTGTCCAAGCAATAAGAGAGATTGATGATTAAAATGAAAATCGCCATAATAGAAAATTATCCTAATCGAAGTATTTACATCGAAGATTTAATTGGAAGACCTTATGGTAAATATTTAGATGTAATAAGAAAATATTTCAAATTACAATAGAATATAAAAAAAAAAATATTTAATTATAAACAACTTT
>JAHIUF010000052.1 GCA_018817005.1 Nanobdellota archaeon | reverse complement strand
TAATTTTGCCTCCGTAAAATTATGATAGCTCAAAAATCTCATTTTTGATAGCTTCATAAATTCACCTCTTGTGATTTATGATAGCTCAAAATTTCCAATTTTGATAGCTTCATAATTTTGCCTCCTTATTTCAAGAGTTTTAAAATAACCTCTTTTGGAAATTTCTCTAAAACTTTTTTATCTTTATTGACAAAAGCTGCATCAATTCTTTCATGATTAAAATTATTATCAAGAACTTTTTTCAAAGCCTTAACACAAATTTTTAAACCTTCTTCCATAGACATATTATCCTTATACTCTTTATGAAGTATTTCTTCTATTTCAGTCTCGCCTTCACCAATAGCAGTAGCTTTGTACTGGTAAAAAATACCTGTTGGATCTGTTTCAAAAAGAACAGGTTTGTTTTCATCAATTCCTGCAATTAAAAGTGAAACACCAAAAGGCCTTAATCCTCCAGATTGGGTACACATTTGTTTCAGATTACAAATATCTTTTACAATACTTATAACTTCAATAGGAGAATCAAAAGTTACTCTGTGCTGTTGAGCCTTTATCTGAGCACGTTCAATTAAAACTCTTGCATCTGATAGTATTCCTGAAGCAGTTGCTATTATATGATCATCAATCTGAAAAATCTTTTCAATTGCCTCTGGAACAACCAGTTTATCAACAATCCTTTTGTCAGTAACGAGAATGACTCCATCTCTACAAACCATTCCTATTGCTGTGTTTCCAAGTCTTACAGTTTTTTTAGCATATTCGACTTGTAATAGTCTTCCATCAGGACTAAACATTGTTATTGTCCTATCATAACCCATCATTTGATGTTGAATTGGTTCCATTTTTTATCACCCGGCCACATATTTTTCTTTTGCTTTTCTAAGCGTGCCACTTACACCAATACTTTTTATCAGTGCATCCTCTTCATCAAGCTGTTTGATAAACATTAAGCTCAATTTTAATTTATTCATGTATTTACTGCTCACTCTCACCACACCCCGCTGTTTTTCCTTATTAAATAAAACATGCATAATGCCAGCTTTCGCCGACTCTAACACACCAAGAAATCTTTTACAGTTATTAAGTATTTCCCTTGAATAATCAGATTTCTTACAAGATGTTGTGATTACTTCATAAACGACGTATCTCTTTTTTTCTTTTAGTGTCGGTAACAAAGGTTTGATTTTTTCCATTTTTTACCAAATTAAGAAGAGAATAATTATGTTTTCCTCTCGCTCTTCTTTCTCAGTCAGTTTTCAGAAAAACAAAACCCTTTATAAAGGTTTTGAAATGAATTTTTAAAAAAACTTTATTAAAAACCCGATATATCAATTGCTCTGAAACATAAAATCAAAAAGATAAAAAGAAGAAAATATTAGCTTTAGAGTTTATCGAGCAGCAAGTGAAATTCTTTTCCTTTGATTTGTTCTTTTGATGAAAACGTGAAGTGTTCGTTTGTTTCATGCACTGCTTCAATTGTTTTCGCACCCACTTTTTCTTTTATCAATTCAAGATAGTTTTTCAACCAATGTTCTTTTGATTCGATTACAAGCTCTATTCTATCTTCCTTGTTCAGATTCGCTTTTTTTCTAAGCGATTGCACTCTTCGAACTATTTCTCTTACAAAACCTTCCTCTTCAAGTTCAGGAGTCATTGCAAGATTAAGAAAAACCATTGTCGTTCCCATCTCTGAAAGCCTGTAACCTTCTGGAACTATCTTCTCGATTTCCAAGTCTTCTTCATCAAGCTCGAATGAACCGACTTTCAGTTTTTTCTTACCAACAGCCTTTGCAAGTGCTTCAGAATCTTTTTTTATTAGTTCTGCAACTTCAGCAGTTTTTTGTCCAAACTTTTTTCCGAGCTTTGAAAAGTTAGGTTTAACTTTGTATTGAAGATTGAGCTTTCCAAAAGTTATTTGTTTTACATTAAGCTGAGTTTTAACTAATTCTCCTAGTTTCTTAACAGCAGTTTCAAACTCGTTATTTTCAGTCTGAACAATTATTTCAGAAAGCGGCCACCTAACACCAACGTTTGCCTGATCTCTGCATGAAAGACCTGCAGCTATTAGTTTTTCTGCAGCTTCAAACTGTTTTTCTAAAGATTTATTTATGAGTTTTTCATCAGCTTTTGGCCATGAAAAATGATGTATGCTTTCTTCTTTTAATCCAAATACTGTTTTTAGGTTTTGATATATCTTTTCTGTTATGAAAGGAGCTGTTGGTGCAAACAATATCAAACACTTTAAGTAAGTCTCAAACATTACATCAAGAACGTTCTTTTTTTCACTGTCAGAACCCACATTAACTTTGTCTCTTACAAATTTTATATAGGTTCTTGAAAGCACCAATAATAATTCTTCAGGTGTTATTGCTGTCTCGTTCAAGTAATATTTTTCGTATTGCTCAGTCGTATTTTTTATCGTTGTATTAAGCTTTGATATAATGTATTTATCTTCTGGCGACAAGTTCTTGTAGTTTGGTGTGCCGGGTTTTTTCCCCAGAGAATTTGCGATGTCTAAAAGTAAATGTTGTATATTCCAAAAGACAAACAAGTTTCTATGTTTAACTTCTACATCATCAATGTTATAAGTCATGTCGAGACCTGGTTTTGCAGCACTGATTGTGTAATACCTGATTGTGTCAGCGCCGTATTTATCCAGTACTGCTTCTGGTGATATAACGTTTCCAAGACTTTTGCTCATTTTACTTCCTTGCGCGTCTTGTATGAATCCGTGCATGTAAACTTTTTTAAAGGAATGTTTGTTCATCGCGAGCATACTTGCAACAAGCAATAAATTGAACCAACCTCTAATCTGGTCTTTTCCCTCAAGTATAAAATCTGCGGGGTAAAACTTTTTGAATAATTCTTCTTTTTGAGGGTAATCCAAACAACTCCAAGATGTTGTACCCGCATCAATCCAAACGTCTAAAACATCTGGTAGGCGTGCCATCTTACCACCACATTTTTCGCATTTCCATTTGCATTTATCAATCCATGGTATGTGAAGATCTTTCGGCTCGTGCCCAGATTTTTCTTTTAACTCTTTTACAGAACCTATAACCTCATAGTGTTCGCAGGAATCACATTGCCAAATAGGTACTGGTGTTCCCCAATACATTTGTCTTGTAATTCCATTATCTCTTAAGTTTTGCAACCATGAGGAAAACGCGTTGTATGCGGCTTCTGGCACCCAATAAGTTTTTTCATGCTCTTTTAGCATTTTTTCTTTTAAGTCTTCTACTTTGAAGAACCATTGTTCTGTGGTTCTGAAAATCACTGGATTATGGCATCGCCAGCAATGTGCATAGTCGTGTTCGACTTTTGTAACACCAAGAATGCAATTCTTATCTTTCAACTCCTGTACAAATCTTTGATCGTCAATTTTTGCTCTCCAACCAGAATATTTACCCATCTCTTTTGGAAAAACCCCTTTTTCATCGAGGTTATTGAATGGTGGTAATCCTTCTCTTCTTCCAACTTCATAATCCTCTGGTCCGCACCCAGGAGCGCAATGTACAAGTCCTGAACCTGCACTCACATCCACATATTCTTTAGACAATATTACTGTGTGGATTTTTGGAGCTGTTTTTTTTAATTCTTTATATATTGGTAATTCATCAGCCAATGGATGGATGTATTCTAAACCATTGAGCTTGTCTCCTTTGAAGGTTTCTAGTATTTTGAATTTTTTTCCACAAACAGTACTGATGAAAATGTTTGCAAGAAGCTTTGCAACAATCCATGTTTCTCCTTCCACGTCAACTTTTACATATTCAAGTTCAGGATTAACCATTACTGCTAAGTTATATGGTATTGTCCATGGTGTCGTCGTCCAGATAACTAAGTATTCATTTTCTTTTCCTTTTACATTAAGTTTTACAAATATTGAATCATCTTCTACAAGTTCGTATTCTAGTTCGTGTTTAGAAAGTGATGTTGTACAGTCATAACACCAATGCATGACTTTTTCTCCTTTGTATAATCGCTTGTTCTTGTCTGCTTGTTTTACAAGCCACCATTCTCCTTCTATGAACTCTTTTGTTAGTGGATAATAAGCATTTTCAAAATCCATCCAAACACCCATTTTTTGAAAGTCTTTGCTCATTGAATGCATATTTGTCATTGCGAATTTTTTACATTCTTTTATGAATTTAGAAACGCCATATCCTTCAATTTCATCTAAGTGTTTAAGTCCTAGTTTCGCTCTGACTTTTAGTGAAATTGGAAAACCATGCATATCATATCCTGCTCTGTCCCACACATCAAATCCGGCCATTCTTTTATATCTTAGAACGGTATCTTTAAGAGCCTTATTCCATGCAGTTCCCAAGTGTATTTTACCGCTTGTATATGGTGGTCCGTCTAGAAAGTAGAATGGTTTTTTTCCCTTGTTTTTCTTCTTTGCAGCGTCGTATATCTTTTTCTTTTTCCAAAAGGACAGTATTTCCTCTTCAACTTTTTTGCAATCATATGATTCTTTCATCGTAAATTCCTCTTGAAAGCGTTATGTCTATCATTTGTTTTCATTTGACCCTTAAAAAATTTTCGGGTCAGACTTACATAATAATAGAAATGATAGATGTGATGCAGGTAATAAACATTTTTTTGTTTGCATACTTTGCTTTCATGGTTTTTTGGTTAATTTGTTTTGTTTAAATAGTTTACTTTTTCAGAGGCTCTGTAGAAACCCTTAATTTTAGAAAACTTTTTATACAAGAATGCTCAAGATAATTATATGATAATATTATGGCTGTAACTGTTAAGAATAATCCAATCTTAAGAAGTCTTGTTGCACTCAAACTTCAACGCTTTGCAAAAAGAAACATTTCAACTCTTATTTTGGAATTGATGACTGCATTTCACAATTTAAATCTTGATGAGTTTTCAAAAAAATTAAAAAAAGACTCTGCTAAAGCCAATGACTACTATGTTTTCTTAAAAAGAATATTATTATTGCGACAGGAATTGATGAAGATTTTACATTTACCAAGACTTTCTGCAAAGTTTAGGAACGAACTTGAAAACATAATTTTTTTGTATTATGGAAAAGATTACATTCACTACTCAATCAATTTCAGGAATTTGATAAACACATACAAGTCTTCGCCTAAAACTGTTGAGTCATACCTTGTTTATATGAAAAGTGCAGGTATCGAAAATTATTCTATGCTTCAATTATTACTGGATGATATAATGATTACTAAACTGAAAAAATTTCATTTTATCAATAAAAAATATTTGAAAGAGGCAGAAGCAAATCTAGAAAGACTACATGCAGAAATGACTCAAAGAGAAACTTCTGTGAGCAGTATTAATTTAGCAGAAAATAGCTCGACAAAAGTGCTTTTGAAAAAAGGAAAACACATATTAAGCAACTTACATCAAATACAAACTGTACTTCATAAATCAGGTGGTATTATAAACAATGCAGTGATTGAAATTTTCGGTAGACTAGCATCATTTTTCAAAAAAGACCTTAACTCATTTACAATAGGAATATATGCTTCTCTGGGAAAACTCCGAAAAGGAATGTTAGTTATGAGAGTAGCACTCATGCTTCTTGTAATAATTGGAAGCTTAATAGGCTTTGCAACAGAAACAATGGCTGCAGAAGGTGGAAATGTTTTATCGGCTGTGGGTGCAGATATGAATTCAGACCCTTTAATGAGCGAGATAGCAAGCCATGACAACTTCGTAAATTATTTACAAGATGAAACAATCGTTAACATGTTTAATGTAAAAAATGCTGATGACTTAGCAGAAGCATTAGGAACATACGCATCTCATATGAGCCTTAAAGAACTACTTGATTCACGACTATCAACAAACAATATTGATGAGAGTTTCGAAGCATTATTTAATGCGGCTGTTGACAGAACAGGTTTAACCTCTTATGATGAAATAATGGAAGGCGCAAATGTCAATACAATCGTTAATGTAACAGGAAATATAGATGGTAATACTGTAGATTTTTGTATTACTGATTTTCCTGAAAGATTATTGGTTGTTGGTGAAGATTATGATAGAACAAGAGAATCAGGTATAATTCAAAGTATTGGAAAAATAGATAGTTTTTTTAACGTAAAACAAAGTGTAACTGTAAAACCAGTAATGCTAAACCACAATCCTGGTGCAAGCATAGTTTTTGAAAAAATAGAACATGAAACTGCCAACGGCATAAATTTTATTAACAATATAAGAACGGCTGAAAATCTTCAACGCATTAATAGTATGAAAAACTTAACTGTTAGAATAGAAAAAATATTTTCATTTGAGAAACCAAATTAAAAGTTCTTTTTCAAAAAGTATTAAAACAACAAAGACTTATTCTTATTACATGCAAAAAGTTTTAATCGTTGCGAAAAGCAAAGAAAAAAAATCATTCTTAAAAAAAGAGTTACAAAAATCAGGTTTTAAAATTGTCAGAAACAAACCCGACTTCGTAGTCTCTGTCGGTGGTGATGGAACATATCTTGTTGCAGAAAGAAAATTTCCGAGTGTCCCAAAACTTTTGATACGCGACAGTAAAGTGTGCAAAAAATGTGTCGGAGAAGACCACTTAGAATTATTTAAGAAAATAAAAAATTTTGACTTTAAACTTGAAGAACACTCAAAAATAGAGGGTTTTTTCAAGAAAAAAAGTTTTGTCGCAACAAATGATATTGTGATAAAAGCAAAGCTGCCAAATAAAGCATTAAGATTTGAAGTATATGTCAACAACCAAAAAGTTGTCGGTGAAATCATAGGTGACGGCGTTGTTATATCAACACCCTTTGGCTCGACAGGATATTACCAGTCTATAACAAACAAGAATTTTAAGAAAGGAATAGGTGTCGCATTCAATAACCCGACAAAAAAACAAACACCACTTCTGCTTAAAGAAACAGATATAATCAAAGTGAAAATAACTACTGGATTAGGAATTCTTGCTCATGATAACAACACCAAAATCTTAAAACTAAAGCCAAAAAGCGAAGTGATTGTCAAAAAATATAAAAACTCTGCGTACACAATAAGATTATAAAAAAACAAAACGTGAAAAAAGGAAAAAATGATTCATGAAGTAAAACGAGGATGTCCATTATGCAAAAGTAATGTGAAGGGTGATGCAGAACACAAATATTATTGTAAAAAATGTAACATCTTATTTGCAGAGGAAGATTTAAGAAAACCAACACCTAAAAAAGTACTTCCAACAAATGTAATAAGAGAAAAAGGTTACCTGTACTTTGTTGATAAAGAAGGAGATATTTCAAGAGTAAAAAGAGCAACAAGCAGAGCCGATAAAGGACCAAAACTGCATGAAAAAGTTTTAAAAGTGGGAGTTAAAAAAGAACCAGAATACCTGTATTATGTTAATAAAAATGGTAAAATTGGCCGGTCTAAAATGGCTCGTGGAGGAAAAAAGTAAATGACAACAAAACATGATAATCAAAGAGTGGCAGTGTTTGTGGATGTTCAAAATATGTATTACTCAGCAATGAATCTTTACAAGACAAAAGTTAATTTTGAAAGCATATTAAGAACAGCTGTTTCCAACAGAAAAATCATAAGAGCATTTGCGTATGTTATTGAAGCAGACGTTAAAGGAGAAAAAAATTTTCACGATAGATTAACAAAAATAGGCTTTGAAGTGAAAAGTAAAGAACTACAAATATTTTATGGCGGTGCAAAAAAAGGAGATTGGGATGTTGGAATCGCAATGGACGTTCTTAGAATGGCACCAAAAGTGGATACGATAGTGCTTGTTTCCGGCGATGGAGATTTTGCAGACTTGTTAAAATACGTGAAATCACTTGGTTGCAGAGCAGAAGTAATATCTTTTGGAAAAACAACCTCATCAAGACTACTTCCAGAAACAGATGACTTTATTGACATGAGCAAAGACACAAAAAAATTTTTAATCAAACAATAATTTTAAAGCAACCATAAGTAACATACCAATAATAAAGAATAATAGTTGTAAAGCTGATTTTCCAGCTTTTAATTCTTTATGCATTTCAGGAATCAAATCTGAACCTGCAATATAAATAAATCCACCTGCAGCAAAAGGAAGCAAGAATAATTTAAAATGATCAATAGAACTGGAAAGAAAAAAACCAATTACCGCCCCAAGAACAGCAAATAAAGCTGATAAAAAGTTAAAGATTAAAGCCTTGAATTTTTTAAATCCACCATAGATTAACACCCCAAAGTCACCAATCTCTTGCGGTATCTCATGAGCAATAACTGCAACTGTCGTTGCAATACCCACAGGAATACTTGCAACATAACTGCCTGCAATGATGAGTCCGTCTAAAAAATTATGAACTGCATCACCAACAAGATTCATAATTGCAACAGGGTGAGGATGAGATTTAGAAGTTGGAATATGACAATGACGCCAATGAATAAATTTTTCAACAATAAAAGAAAAAACCATTCCTAAAAGAAGATAACCCGAAACAAGCAAAGTAAAGCCAGACTCTGAAGCTTCAGGAATTAAATGAATAAAAGCACCGCCTAAAAGACCACCGGCAGCAAATCCAACCAAATACTTAATTATCTTTCTTAAAACATTATCATTCAAAGCAAGAGCAATAACACCAACAAAAGATAATAAACTCACAACGATGACACTTGCTAAAATCCAAAGGAAAACATTTAACATAAACAAAAAAAAGAAGATTGTTATTTATAAATTTTGTCAAGAACAAAATAATTAATACAAACCAAATGCTTAGTTCACAATCTGTACGTCTTAACTCAAGAATACTTCGAATTCGGCATTGATATATATATTTTGAGAACTTACGAAATAATTTCGATGACCAAAAATCATCGGTTTTTGATTTTGCTAATTTATGTGCAAAGCCATAATTGAATAAATACTTATAAATAAATAAATATTCCGCATCTTAGCAATGAAATATGTATCTCCAAGTACGCCCATGGCACTAGCATTTTTATTTATGGGATTGGTGCTCATTACAAGTAGTTATATATCTTCAAAAACAAATTATGAACAGATTATACTAATCCAAAAATACAACAAAATCAATCCTGCAGTAATCCAAAAATACGATAATAAACGAAATAAAGAATTTAATAAACCATTCTCAACACAAAGAGAACAAATAACAGACAAAGATATTAGTTTACTAGAACAAAATTTAAAAAAAGCAGAAGACTTAGATGCCAAATTAAATAAAATAGTTAATTCTAAAGCATTTAAAAAAAATTTCCATCAATACAAACAAAAAAATGATTTGATGCAAAGAAATAAAAAAAGTATTTCTAGTAAATATTACTAATATTGTTTTATAGACATAATATATTTGTCTAAGAAAAAAAACATCATCAACAAAATAAATAACAGTACAACCATTAAAAGAGCAACAAGAAACATTATTGAAATGCCCTGCTTTATAAAAGCAGTTTTACAGAGCCTTAAAGAGCAATAACTTTTTATAATCACAAAATTGTTTATTAATAACACTATGATTAATCTATTGAAATCTAAAACAATAAAAAATATTGGATTTGTGAGTTTTTCTAGAATCGTCTCAAATCTTTTTGGGATGATAATCATGATTCTGGTGGCAAGAACTTTAGGTCCAGAGTCGTATGGGTTTCTATCAATTTTTTTCACAACAGGTTTCATATTGAGTTCTATTGTTAACAGTTTAAAAACAGCTTTTGTACGAAAAAACAGTAAAAAAATGAATTCTCAAATGGCGAGACTTTGTTTTTGGATTGAACTAGTGGTTGCATTAATTGTTGTTTTTTCAGGAATCATAATATTATATTCTATCAGCGGATTTCTTGTTCAGGGATTTCATAAAGCAATTTTTTATGGATTAATCTACGGTTTAACAACAACATTATCGTGGGCAGTTTTAGGAGTGTTAGAGGCCAAACAATCCTTTAAGCGCTTAGCTTACTTTACAATATTTGAAAGCTTAGCAAGAGTATTAATAATAAGCTTATTATTCTTAAACCAAAAATTAACCATAACTAACACTTATCTTGTCTTCATCATAATTGGTTCTGTCGGATTTGTTGTCAGCTTTTTTTTAATAGATATCAAAATGACTGGAAAGCTTGCTTCTTGGAAATCATTTAAACCCCTTTTAAAGTTTGCCAAATGGATGATTCTCATAAATATTATCATAATATTTTCAAGAAGTATTGATATTTTTATTGCCAGTTATTTTTCACCCATGTATGAAGTCGGTATTTATAGTGCTGGAAAAAGTTTTGCTTCAAAAATACTCATAATTGTAAATTCTATAATCTTTGTTCTATTTCCAAAATTATCTTCATTACACAAATCTGAGATAAAACCTTACCTAAAAAAAGTTTTCAGACACTCTTTGTTGTTTATAGTGATTTTTTTTCCAGGAATCTTTTTCTCTAAATTCTTGATAATGATAACATACGGCCAGTCCTTTCTTCGAACAATTCCTTTTTTTAATGTATTTTATATAACTTTTCTTATCTCAATTATTGTGAGTATATTATTTGTAATTAACTATGTAATTGATAAGCCACAAATAACTTTTTTTCTGGCTTTGTTTAACTTAGTCATATTAATAGTTGCAGGAATGTTATGCGTTCCAGTCTTTGGATTGATAAGTCTTGCTTACATAATGCTATTTAACGTAATAGTTAACTTAATAATAAATGGGGTTATTCTTATTAAAAAGCTTAGTTAATGAAAATGGTGAAAATAGGTGTTTCTATCGGTGTAATGGCTTATAATGAAGAAGGAAATATAAATTCATTATTAAATGCATTATTAAGACAAGAAACAAAACAAGTATTTATCAAAGAAATAATCGTTGTTTCTTCAGGAAGCACTGATAACAAACAGAACAAAAGAAACAGCAAACATTAATGAACTACATCAGCTGAAACCATAGCTCGATACCACAAGTTTAGCTCAAAGTGAAACCCATGATAATTCACTTAATATAAATATAATCTCTTTTTTTATCTTCTAATAAAACCCCCTCTTCACAAAATGGTTTATGAAATTCATCAAGATTTTTGCATAAATTAAGAGAAAAGTTTAAATTATAGTTAGACCACCAAAGAGTACGTCTGCCTACACCTTTATAACAAATAGTTCCATATTTTTTTTCTAAAAAATCACATTGATTCATAGCTAATGATAAATTATAAGCATAGCCAGAGCTAATGCCACTACCAATTCTTTCATAGCAAGAAATTTTGTTTGGATAGTAATGTTCTTCATCTAATCGCTCGCATAATTTAGTTCCAATTTCCGGAGTGTAACCAATTTTTGCATACAGTGCAAATATTAACTGTAAATAACAAGCTGGTTCATAGTCTGCGTGACCTTGAAAATTAAAATTATCTAGATCTATTAGAACATACATCCCACTAGCTCCATAAGCGACAAAGAAAACAGTAAGAACTAAAGATGTTTTTTTAAAAAAAGAAGATTTCGTATTAAACAATCTACTTAAAAACAAAGAGATTATAATAAATATGAAAGGATATAATATAGAAATGTATTGATAACCTTCAGCCCCTTCCCAAAAAAAAGTATAACCTCTTGGAGATCCTCTAAAGTAATCTATAGTAAAAGTATGTAGATAAAAATTACTCAAAGCAAAAATTAAACAGTACAACATAAAATAGATTAAAAAGAATGTTTCTTTTCTTATTTCATGAATTTTTGTTTTCTTTGAAGAAAACAACCTAAAAATGAATCTGAGAATAGACTTTCTGTTTATGTAAGAAAGAAAGAAAAATGAGGTTAAGAATATAAAATAGTAAAAATAAGCGAATAAATGAGGTTTTTTTAATGAGTTAAAATCTCGTAACCGGAATGAATCTAAGAAATCTACCAAAAAAAGGTTTTTTAATTTATCGAATCCCTGTTCAAATCTTGTTTGAAAATCTTGAATACCATATATACTTTGAAATTTCCAGATACCTGAAAATTCATGAGTGAAGTTATAATAAAACCAAGGACTCATCCCGATTAAAAAGAAAATAAGAAAAATAATAAATCGTTTCTTGATTAGAAATTTCTTATCAAATACAAACCAAAACAAAAAACAAATAAAAATAAAAACTAAAGACATATAACTAAACCAAACAGCAAAACCACTTATTAACCCAAGGAGAATAAAATTCTTCATATCATATTTATTATTATAAAATATGTTGTAAAACAAGTATAAAATAATTATGCCAAAGAGAAAGGATTTGATAATATGCGTTATCGCTATCAAAGAAATTGTTGTATAAATAGGGGGTGAAAATATAAATAATACTGAAGTTAATATTGCAACCTTCAAATTAAAAAACCTTTTTAAAAAAACAAATGTGATTATTAAGATAGGAATGTTAAAAAAAAGAGTAACCATTTTTAGAGAAGCTATTGAAATACCAAATATTAGGAATATAGGGGCCAAAAGTATAGCTGCCACTAAAGATTCACCTGAATAATCTGATTGTTGATAATCAAAGAATGAGAGTGCAGGTCCTCTAATAATTTCTTTTGCAACAGTTCCTATATAACATTCATCTATGCTCATCAGTTTGTCTGAAGTAAAAATCATTAATAGCAGAACTAAAGAATATATTATAACTAAAAGAAATAATATTAATTTTTCTTTTTTACTCATAAACTTGTTGAACATTTTTTAATTATTATACTACCTTATTTTATTTCCTTTCATCATAGAATTTCTTGTTAGTAAACAATAATTCTGGCAATCATAATATTGTGTTCTTTTTCTTAATTTTTGATATCTTTTGTTATTCCAGATTTTTTTAAATGTGTGCCTGTTTATATTTCCCATCTTGATTAACTTTTGACAACAAGCAACGACAGTTCCATCATTTCTAATTGCTGTTTCAATCCATGGATGAGGACAATCTCCATTAACAGGATTATATTCTTCTAAAAAAGAAGGAGCATATTTGTCAATTGGCAAACTAAATTTATCCCAATTATGATTTTTCTTTAAAAGTTGTTCATTTCCAATATTCTTAGGAAAAGATAAACGAATTTTATATTTATTTGCTAGAGTCATGGATTCCTCAAAAATTTTTTTGGTTTCATCTTTAACATTCATTAAATTATAAGAATGAGGGCGACCCATATCACAATCCAAAACCATGATATCATTTATTTTAATTTTATGGGCTAATTCCACTATTTTTGGTACTTCCTTTATATTGTAAGATCCTGCTGTAATGACGAGTCGAACATGAAATCTTTTGTTTCCTATTTCAGAACTTAAAGTTTTTATTTTTTCTATGTTTTTAAGTATCATGTCATATTTAGAGCCAACTCTTATCCTTTCAAATACATCTTTTGTAGCAGCATCAAAGGAAATATTTACAAAGAATCCAAGCTCTATTAACCTTCGATATATTTCTTCAGAAAAAATAGTTCCATTAGTAAAAATCTTAGGTAAAAATGAATAATTTTCTATTGGTTTTAACAGATCAAGAAAATTCTTAGCCAAAAATGGCTCACCAA
Organism: Nanobdellota archaeon; assembly: GCA_018817005.1. GTDB lineage: Archaea > Nanobdellota > Nanobdellia > Woesearchaeales > JAHIUF01. Next base: position 7,334 of record JAHIUF010000052.1, on the reverse strand, counting down.
CCAAAAAGAAGTTCACTTCACACATAAAAGGGAATAATTCTTTCACGATATTATTATACATCTTTAATTTTATATCTCTTTTTTTCCTCCTTCTTTTTTTCCAGCACATAATACAATTTAAATTGCAGTTTTGAGTAGGCTCTATGTATAGCTTAAAAGGCAAAGATTCAAGAATTATTTTTTTCTTTTTCATTTCTTCAATATTCAGCCTAGCGTTTTCTAATGCTTGTTCTGAAAAATCATAATTTCTCAAAGTTTTTCACCCTTTTCAAAAGATTTCTTTAAATTCACTTCAAGTTTTTCTTTAAAGACTCTTTCAACCAAAACGAAATCTTTTTAGATATAAAAATTTTCTTAATTAAATTAAAAATAATTTAGTTATATTTAAATATTAAACAAACTTTTTTGGGAAGAATAAAACAAGATGAAATTGAATAATAAAATAAAAATAGTTAGGGTTCCTGTTTTTCGTCCTTTTTTTCTTTCTGGGTTTCTTGAAGCACCTTATTTTCCTCCTTTAGGATTGGCTACAATCACTGCTTATCTCAGGAGTAAAGGTCTAAATGTAGAGCAACAAGACCTTAATATAGAAGTTCACAAATCTATTCTGACTTCAAAGAATAAGTTTAATGCAAATGTATTCTTTGATAAAAAAAGAGTTTTTGATTATCTAAAAGGTAAAAAAGATAAATATTTGGATTTTCTTTCTGAAAAAATATCTAAGGAGATGAATATCAATAATGAAGTTAAGATTCTTCTTCTATCTATTGAAGAGAATTTTATGATTTCGCCTATTTTAAGTGCTTTGCTTATAGCAAATTATTGGAAAAATAAATATTCAAACTTAATTATCATAGCTGGAGGGTCTGAAACTTTATATGAGCTATTTCCTTTTATGAATAATCCAAAATTATTTGATTTTTTAGTTTATGGATGTGGAGAAATATCAGTTTATAAACTAATAAAAAATATTGAAAATAAAACTGCTTTTAAAAAAATTTCAGGGTTGATTTATTATGATAAAAAAATAATTAAGAAAACTCTACCCAAATTAACAAAACCTGTAAAACCAGATTTTGATGATTTACCATTAGAAAAATATATGTGGAGTCCTAATAAGCATTTTAATAATTATAAGTTATTAAAACATAAAAAAATAGAACCTTTTCTTATTTTACCTTACCAGTTTATTTCAGGATGTCCTTTTCATTGTGCTTTTTGTCCAATGTCAGGAATTAAAGAGTATTATTTGAAGAATCCAAAAGAAGTTGTTGAAGACCTAAAGTTTCTTTCTGAAAAATACAACACAAAATATTTTTTTTTCCTTAATTCTAACATTAATGTTTCGAAGAAGTACATCATTTCATTATGTGATGAGATTATAAAATCAGAATTAAAAATATTTTGGATGGATTGTGCGAGATTTGATAATATTAATAGAGTGATATTAACGAAAATGAAAAAAGCAGGTTGTATAAGATTAACTTTTGGTTTAGAAACCACAAGTGAAAGATTATTAAAGTATGTTCACAAAAATATAAATATAGAAAAAGTTCCAGGAATCCTAAAAATTGCTTCTGAACTGGGAATTTGGACTGCTGTAGAAATTATTGCAGGATTACCAACAGAAACAGAGAAAGATATTCAAACTACAAAAAACTTTTTAAAGAAGAACATTAAATACTTGGATAACATTTTCTTCTTCACATTTCATATTGAGCCTCATAGTTTATTTTTGAAATACCCTGAAAAATACGGTTTAAAAAACATAAAAAAATCAGCTTCTTTTAGTACAATGAAACAACTTACTTCAGCTGTTAATTTTAGATATTCATTTGATGAAATTGGAGGGCTATGTTGGGAACACAAGAAGAATCAGATTGCTAATTCTTTTTCTAAATTGAGATATGATAATTATATGAATGAGAATATATATCAATATGACAGTGTTCCCTTTCTTTTTTCTCTTTATTCTGTATTTGATAATAAAGACCTAATTAAAGATGCTTATTTTGAAGTGAAAAATAAACTTTATAAAAAATATTTATTTGAGCCATGTTTTTTTATTAAAACAATTTTACGATTTAAAAGTTTTAGTGAGTTAAGGAGGAAGGGGATTTCATTTTTATCTTGGGCTTTTAAAATTACAAAATGAAAATATCAGTAGTTATTATAACAAAGAATCGTTCGAATCTTTTAAAACTTTGTTTGCGTTCTTTAACTTCACAAATTCGTTTGCCCGATGAAATAGTTTTAGTTGATAATAATTCTGAAGAGGACATAATGACGGTTGTTAAATCTTTCAATAAGAGAATAAATATAAACTATGTTCTAGAAAAAAATGAAGGAACTGCTTTTGCAAGGAACAAGGGAGTTAGAAGTTCCAGATACAATTTAATTGCTTTTATTGATAGTGATTGTATAGCTGATAAGAATTGGTTAAAAAATATTGAATTTTGTTTTAGAAAGTACCCTGAGATTAAAGTTATGATGGGAAAAACATTGTGCGCAAATCCAGTTAATCTCATTACTAAAACAGGGCAGTTTCTAAGGAAATATTATGTTACATCCCAACATCTTAACCCTAAGAATATATTTTTTCAAGTAAAAAGATATTTATTTCCGAATTCCTTTAATAAATCTTATTTTATATTGAACTTTCTGACTGAGAATCTGGCAATAAAAAAATCAGTTTTTAAAAAAGTAGGTTTATTTGATGAAAGCATAATTGCGACAGAAGAAGACTCAGAGTTAAGCTGGAGATTAAAGAAGAATAATATAAAAGTGTTGTTTCAACCCAAAATTGTTGTGAGACATCATCACAGAGAGTCATTAAAAGATTTTTTTATTCAATATTTTTTATATGGAATGGGTATATCTAATATTAAAAGAAAATGGACTGATTTTCCTACTAGAATCCCTAACAATTTGTTTAATTTGTTGTTATTTCTTTTTGGTTTTTTTGTTATGCCTTTTTTTAAAATCGTTCAACTTAAAAGATTAAAGGATTTAGTTTTTCTTTCACCGTTAATTTTATTTAATGAATTTGCTTTCAGATTTGGAATAATTTATGGTATGTTTAAAACAAAATGAAAAACTATTATGAAAAAGTGATTTGTGTAGAACCTTGGAGGAGTTTGTACATTGATGATAAAAAAGATGTTTATTTTTGTTGTTTCCAAGCCAAGAAGGATTGGTCTTCTTTTTCTAAAATAAAATTTTCTTGTTTGGGAAATATAAAAAACAAGAGTATAAAAGAAATTTGGAATAATAAAAAAGCAGAAAAAATAAGAAAAAAAATAATCAAAGAAGGACACGAAAATGTTTGTTTTAATAATTGTCCTTTTTTGTATTATCATCTCCATGATAAAAAATTAATAGCATATAAAAAGCTTGAACACATCCATATAACAACAAGTTTGAGTTGTAATCTAAATTGTATTATGTGTAATCAGAATCATTTTTCTAAAAAAGAGTTACCTAAAACTTTTTATGCAGAGTTGGTGAATAATCTTCAATCTTTAAAAGAAATAACCCAAAGTGGAGGGGAAATATTTTTTGAAAAAACTGCTCGAGACTTCTTTCTTAATTTTAATTTTGAAATAAATCCTCATATGAAGTTTAATTTCATAACGAATGGAACACTATTAACAAAAGAGATTATTAAAAAGATTGTGTTGTATGGGGGTTACATAAATATCTCTGTAGATGCGGCAACAAAGAAAACTTATGAATCCATTAGAAAAGGAGCTAATTGGAATGTTCTAATTAGAAATCTAAAATTACTTTTTGAGTATAGAAAGAGATATTATAAAATTAATCCTTATCTAGATGTAGTATTATCTTTTGTTGTAATGAAGGGAAATTTTAAAGAGATGATATCTTTTGTTAAATTGTGCGAACGTTTTAATTTTACACCGCAATTTGACTGGTTAACAGGGAATAAGCCAAAAGGTGAAAACTTACTTAAAATAAAAGACTTAAGTGACTTAAATTTATTATATAATATTATACTTAACCTTGAAAACAGAAAGAACAAAAATCCTATTGCTCACCTTAAAGTTTTAAAGAACGATATAAAACCTATTTTAAAAAAATGAAAATCTCAGTTGTTGTTATCACTTATAACAGAAAAGAATTTTTGAAGAGATGTATAAATAGTTTAGTAAATCAAAATTTTAATAAAAAAGATTGTGAAATATTAATTGTAGATGATGGCAGCAATGATGGAACTAAAGAATTAATAAAGAATTTTCAAAGAATATTTTGTAACATAAGATATGTTTATCAATATAATAAAGGATATGGTGTTGCTCGTAATACAGGTTTGGACAAGGCTAAAGGTGTAATTGTTGCTTTTACTGATGATGATTGTGTTGTTGAGAAAGATTGGCTTAAAAAAATTGTTTATTCCTTTGACAGATTTTCAGATGCAACTGCTGTTGGTGGAAGCATATTAAATCCTTATAATGATAAGTTATCTTGGGCAGCTTACATATTGAATTTTTCTTCTTGGTTTCCTTTAGGAAAAATAAGGAAAGTGAGAGATATACCAACTGCAAATATAGCTTATAAAAAGTCAGACATATACAAACTTCACTTTATTGAAGAGAATAAATATTTAGGCTATGAAGATTCGATTTTTAATTTTCAGTTGTTTAAACTTGGAAAAGTTATTCTATTTGACCCTAATATAAAAGTTTATCATTATCATAACATTAATAATTACAAAGATTTTTTGATTAATCAGCAAAGATATGGAAAAAGCTTTTTACTACGAGGATATAAAGTTCATGGTTTTGTTGGTAATATATTAATTTATTTCAAATTCTTGAATTTATTTTGTCCTAGATTAATATACGTATTTTTTCGATGTTTAAAATCAAAAAAATACTTGTACAAATTCATTGTTAATTTTTCAATAATTGTTAGGGGTGAGTTAGAAAGAGCTAGTAGTACGAAGTATAAAATAATTAACTGAAAAGATTTTAAAGAATGTGCATATATAAAATGTTGAGTGTAAAGGAGGAAACTCAGAATATTAAAACAAGATCATCTAATATTAGGCTAAGTTTAAATAGAGATAAATATTCTAATCTTACAATGAGTTTTAAATCTAAATCAAAAATAATAATAAAATTATTGTTTAAAGTTAATTTTAGAGAATTATACAATTTATTTCTAGCTTATTTAACAATGAAGAGACAACCTTTGAAGATTAAGTCTTCTCCGCTTTTTCTACAAGTTGAGACAACAAATAAGTGTAATTTTGTCTGTAAGATGTGTTATGTAAATAGGGAAAGAAAAAATGAAAATAAAAAAAATTTGTCAGTTAAAAATTTTAAGTACATTTTGAAGCGATTTCCCTTTGCTAAGGTTATAATATTACATGGTGCTGGTGAACCTTTGATAAATCCTTCATTAATTGAAATGATAAGGATTGCAAAAAAGAGAGAGTTAATCACCGGTTTTTTTTCTAATGGTTCGCTTTTAAATAAGAAGATTGCAAACGATATAATTTGTTTAAATTTAGATTGGATAACCTTTTCTGTTGATTCCATTTCTAAAGAAATGTACGAATTTATAAGGGAAAAAGGAAACTTTGACATACTCATTGATAATATGAAATATTTGCTTAATCTTAGAAACAAATTAAGAAAGAAGACTGAGATTAACGTTTTAATGGTTCTTATGAGCTATAATATAAAAGAATTACCTAAACTCTTACAATTCTTTAACGACTTAAGAGTGGATAAGGTTGCAGTTCAAAGAGTGCATCTTACTGGTGATGACTTAAAAAGATTTAGTAAATTTCTTGTGACAGATAAGGATTTAATAAAAAAAATTCGATTAGAAAGTGAAAGAAAAGCTAACCAAATAAGAACAAAACTAGTTTTTCAATCATATTTTCTGGAAAGAAATCAAAAAAGGAGATGTGATTGGCCTTGGGTGGGTCCTTTTATCACTGTAGAAGGATTTGTAACTCCTTGTTGTGTGTTGAGTGATTACAGGATTATTAATTTTGGGAACCTATTTGAAGAGGAATTTTCTGAAATTTGGAATAATAAAAAATATCAAAACTTTAGAAAAAGACTTAAAAGCTCAAAAAGGCCAAAAGAATGCTTTTCTTGTCCTTATTATAGTAAGACAGTATTTTGAGTTATTTCAGTTTTTTTAAGTTAATATTATTTTTTTGTTTACAAGTGTTTCATATACTGCCTGAGCTATCAGTTTGTGTCCCATTCTATTTGGGTGCACATCTTCTAAATGAAGTTTTATATCTTTTTCTTCGTACTTTTTTCTTTGATAATATTCTTGGTACTGAATCGTTATTGTCTTGTTGTGCACATATTTTTGTAAAGATTCTACATTCTTAAAATCTATAAATATTATTCTTGTTTTATTTGTGTCTATAATTTTGTATAGCTCATTTATAGGTTTTTGAAAGTTTTCTTTTAGACAGAATTCCTCTTCTTCAGGTTCAACATTTTCTGCTGCATTGCAAAGATTTTTTGTTTCATTCCTTAAAATCATTATTTTTTGTTTCAACCATTCTGGGATAATCAAATTTTTTATTTGTTGTTCTGTTAGTTTTTTTATGTTTGATGGATTAAATGTGAGGTTTGAGTTTTTGAAGTACTGTTCGTACCATACTTGATAATAGAGTAACCCAATCCCGATGATTATAACGTCAGGTTCATATTCAAGAACTTTTGTTTTTATTAATTCTACTGTTGATGTTGTATCATATCCTATTATTCCAAAGTTTAGAACCTCATATTTAAATGTTGAGTTTAGCTGACTCAACATTTTTTCTAAAACCTTTGCATATGTGTTGTCTAATTCAACTCCTGGTCCTAATGTGTACGAGTCCCCCACTGCGATAATCCTGTATGTGTTATTAGGTTTTGTGATATTATATTCATAATCCCTCCATCCTCGGGCGTTTATTGTTATTTCTGTTACATCATCTAATTTTACTTCAAATCCATCAAATTTCACACTTGTGTTTGGTCTTAGAATAAAAAGAAGTTTAGTATTATTAGTTTTCATCCATATTTTCGTCCATTCTTGAAAAGATGGTTCTGGATATGATTCTTGTGCTTGTTTTGGCATAAGAATTTTTACTAGTGTTATTAATATTTGGGAATATAGTAAAATAATCAGTAATATAAGTATTATTTTAAACACCGGGTTCTGTAGAAACCCTTAATTTTAGAAAGTTATAAATAGCACCTTATCGTCATTAAGTTTGTGTTTTAGCGACGATAAAACGAGGTGCTATTTACAATGAGTGTGATTCAATACAAGTTCAAAAAGTTTTCGAAAATAGT
>JAHIUF010000051.1 GCA_018817005.1 Nanobdellota archaeon | reverse complement strand
TCCTTCGGAGGTTCGTTGTGATGTTTCTGGTTCTTCTCTTGTTTTGAGTTCTGTTTTGAATTGGTTTGGTAATTCTTCTTGTGTTGTTAGGGTTTTTGATGGTTCTGGTGCTTTTTCAGATTCAGCTTTTTTTATAGAAATAAAACCAGTAAATGATATTCCAATGTTTGTGTTTCCATTCTCAGATCAGAATGCTACTGTTGGAATTACCTTCACTTATGATATTGATTGTTATGATGTTGACAATGCAATAATATATGATGATAATACAAATCTCTTTAATATAAATCCAGTTTCAGGCATGATAAGTTTTGTTCCTTTAAATTCTACTGTGGGAACTTACAATATACAAATTAATTGTAGTGATGTTTCAACAACAATCAGCGATTCTTTTAAATTAATAATTTCTACAAACACAATTAATAATTCTGTAAATAATACTAACACAACAAATAATAATACTAACACAACAAACAGCAGTTCATCTGTTCTTATGAATTTAACAACAATAAAAACAATTTATGCATTGCAAAATTTCCATTATCAAATAAATTATTCTGGCTTAAATCACACAACATTATTTTTTTCAGATGATTCAAGCCTTTTTGATGTTGATTCAACAACAGGAATTATTTCATTTACACCAACGATTTCAGATATTGGAATCCACGAATCTAAAATACTGATGCGCGATGGTGTCTTATCTAAGACAGAAACTTTAATCCTTAGGATTTTAGACTATATTCTTCCAAAATGTAGTGATGGATTAGATAATGATGATGATGGATTTATAGATATGGATGATTCTGGTTGTAGTAATCCTTCAGATAATCAGGAATTCATGATTGTTGATGATATCGAAGATGGTTTGGAGTTTGGAAAAATAAGAATTTTTGGATTTGACTTTTTCATGGTTGAGAGGGGTGATGATTTGGTTGTTAGAGCAAAAATCGAAAACACCCTAAATAAGAAAATTAGTGGTGTTTCTTTTGGAGTATTAATTCCTGAACTTGGTTTGAAGTTTAAATCCAATCCGTTTAATATTGCTGCTCGTTCTGATTCTTCAGAAGAGTTAATTATACCAATTGATGAGTGTGTTGTTCCAGGGCAGTATTATGTTAAAGTTTATGTTACAAATAATAAAATCTCGAAATCAGAATATTATTTAATAGACGTCATATAACGTTTAAACTACATAATAGGGAATTACAGTTTTTACTTTTAAATGAAAAAAGAATCGAAAGTTTTAAATATAAGTTTATGTTTTTTTATTAGAAGAAGATTTGACTAAAATTTTCAGAATCTGAAAAGATTTGAGGGGGTATGTAAAATGAATATGATAAAAATGTTTTTGTTGTTAGTTATGTCAATGCTAGCAATAAGTATGGTAAGTGCAGTAAATCTGCAAGTGAATTATTTAAAAATAAATGGTGAAGTTTGGGATGAAGTTGTTACTGGCAATGATCATGCAGATTTCTTGGAAGTACAAAGAGGGGAAAAATTAGAGATTAAAATTCGTGTTAAAGCATTATCTGATGTTGAAAATGTACAGATAGAAGCAGATATCTACGGATACAAATATGCTGACAGAGAAGAAGAATTAGTTTCAGACGTTACAAAAACATTCGACATGAATGAAAATGCAACTGCATATAAAACGTTAAATCTTATGATTCCAGTTAATATGGATAAAAAATACACTAAGTTAAGAATAAGAGTAGGAGATGAAGATGGAACATCTTTTGAAAAAACCTATGAGCTACAAATTAAAGGAGTTGAAAGTGAAGAAGCAGTAATTGTGAAAGACTATTCATTTACACCATCAGATTCAGTTGTTGCAGGAAGAGCATTTACTGCAGCAGTAAAAGTTGAAAATATTGGTGATGAAGATCTTGACGATGTAAAAGTTGTTGTTTCAATACCAGAACTTCACATACAAGACACAGAATATTTAGATGACTTACAAGCTGACGAAAAAGAAACACTAGAAGAATTCCTATTAAGAATTCCAGAATGTGCAAAACCAGGAGTATATGATGTTGAAATAACAGTTGAATTCAATGATGGATATGATTCAACAACAACAAACGCAGCAATAACTGTTTTAGAAGGAGACACTTGCGGAGTTTCAGTTGGCAGTACAGAAAGAACTGTTGTTTCAGTACCACAAACACAAGATGTTGAAGAAGGAAAAGAAGCAGTATATCCATTGATGATAACTAATCAAGGAAAATCATCAAAAATATACACTGTAACTGTTTCAGGTATCAGCGCTTGGGGAAATGTGAGAATTGACCCATCAGCAGTACTAGTAGTTCCTGCAGGCGAAACAAACACAGCATACCTATATGTGACTCCAATGGACGCAAACAAAGGCGAAAACGCATTTAAAGCAACAATTAGCTCAGAAGGAGAATCAAAAGACATTGTTTTGACAGCAAATGTTGTTACTGATGCAAAAGACTGGGGATCACTAAAAGGTCTTGAAATCGCTCTAATCGTACTCGTAATAATCCTGATAATAATAGGATTAGTAATCGGCTTTGGAAAACTAAAAGGCGGAAGCGAAGACGAGGAAGGAACACAAACCTATTATTAGATCTTTTTTTATTTCTTTTTTTTTAATTTTTTTTAAATAATTATCATGGCACAATGATGCAAAAACCACTTTTGAAATTATTATTAGTAATATTTCTAATTAATATAATAATTACGAGTGTAACCGCAACAACCATTTTAACCGAAAAAACTAATCTTGAAATATGTCAATGTGCAAAGTTAACAGATTCTTTGTTCATAAAAAACAATGGTCTTTACAGCGCAAAATATACTATTTCAACAAATCAAGAATTTTTAACTTTATCGCCCAAATCCTTTGAATTATATCCGGGAGAACAAATTACAATACCAGTTCTATTTAACATTCCATGCGATAACAAAGGAGTTTATAATGTGGACTTTATTGTTTCTTCAACCCTTGGAGAACAAAAACTATTACGAAAAGAAGTAACTATAGGAAAGTGTCAAAACCTGAATGCACAATTATATTTCAAGAATGAAACATTAAATCCATGCACACAAATAGATTATACAATAAGCGTTGAAAATACAGGAGTATTCACGGAAGAATACGAGATATCTGCAACAAATGAAGAGTTTGTAAACATTTCTAAACCAAAAATTATTCTTAAACCTTCAGAAAAACAAAGTATAAAGGTAACACTAAATCCTTCGTGTGATTTATATGGTTCTCAAGAACAAACATTTTTTATAACTGCTCTCAAAAATAATCTACAAACAGAACTTAAACACGATTTTGTAATAAACCAATATTATGAATACTCAGTCAAAGTTAATGATGAATATGATGTTTGTGAAGAGACTGGAAAAACAATTTTTGTTAAGATTTCAAATGATGTGGAAGTGCCTAATGAGTATGTAATAAGTCTTGAAAATAAGCCTGCTTTTGTAAAGCTAACAGAAAGAAAGATTTTTCTCGATAAGTATGAATCTGGAATAGTAAACATTACAATTAACCCAAAAGAAGGAAAAGACTTGGGAGAATACGTAGTTCAATTAAACATAAAATCTCTTTATGGAGATATATATTATAGCAAAAACATTAGCTTAAATGTTTCTAATTGCTATGATTTAGAGATTATTATGCCTGAAAAAAAGACTTTTTGTGCAGGTATTAATGAACTGCCTGTGATAATAAAAAATAAGGGTGTATTCTCAGAAGATATAGAATTATTAACATCAGACAATGCGTATTTTAAAAATGAGATGGTAACCTTTAATTCTGGAGAAGAAAAGGAACTAATGCTTGTTGTGGAAGTTCCAGAAGAAAATAATGCATTCGAAGTATTCGTTGAAGCAAAACTAAACAACGAAGTTTCCGCTTATGATAACACAAAAATAAAACCATACGCAACAGCAAAATGTTATTATGTTACAACGAACCCTAAAACGTTAAGAATAAGAGCTCATAAAGAGACTGGAGAACTATTAAAAATTAAAAATAAGGGTGTAGTTGCCGGTGACTTTAAACTTTTATTAGATGCAGATTCTTGGATGGGACTGAATCAAACAAGTGTTTATTTAGAACCTAGAGAAACAAAAACTATTTGGCTACAATCCAATCATGAATCCAAAACAACACTCGGAAAACACCCTGTTAATTTAACCATAGAACATTCTGAATTTGCTTATAAAAAAAACCTGGTTGTAAAACTACAAGGAGTTTCAATAACAGAAAACCTGTATAAGTACTATAAAGAAAACCCATGTCAACTTGCAACAACAATATTAATATTATTTTTTGTAATAACTCTTTTATTTTTGATTTTTTCAAAAAAGAAAGCTGGAAAAATTAAATTAAAACCATTTATTATAGCATTAATAATCATAATTATTCTTTTAGCAGCAACAACATTTATGGTTTACAAATACAAAGGTTTGCCTTATATACAAGAGCCAATAGATTATTCTTCTCAAGGGCCTTTGATTCATATCTGGGCTGAAGATGAAATATATGAACTAAGCCTTGCAGATTATTTTCAAGATCCAGATGCTGATGAGATAACATTTGATGTTTCTGAAATTGAGAATATAAATACAAAAATTAATGATGATACCTTAAGATTCACACCTGAAAAAGATTGGTATGGAACAAGAGAATTTGTAATAACCGCTACAGACTCTAAAGGTGCGTCAGTTAATAGTACACCGATAACTTTGGTGGTTGTTGAAAGAAAGGAATTATCATTATTTAACATTTATGAAGCGCTTTGCTGGCATATAAATCTTGCATTATTCTTTTTGGTTATGTTTTTTGTTCTGTTCATAGTTTTTAAGAAAGCCAGAAAAACACCAAAGATGATAAAAACACTTTCTAAAAAACAAAAGAAAATCAAAAAAAGGGCGTAATTCTTAAAAAATTTTATAAAAAAGACTTTTTTTATTGTATTATGAAGTTTGTGAAGGCAAAAATTGAAGATGCGAAGCGATGTAATTATCTTATTAGAAACTCGATTCAAACAAATGCAAAAAATACTCAAAAAGAGTTAAGTGCAATACTAAAAAACAATTCAGTAACTTGTTTAAAACAAAAATTCCTTGAAAAAGAAAGGAATTCATATTTGCTTTTAGATAAAGAGTTTTTAATAGGTTATGTTGCGTTTAAAGATAATGAGGTTTTATCGTTGTACGTTGCAAAAAGATTTCAAAACAAGGGTTTTGGAAGAAAAATTCTTTTTTTTATAGAAAAAAAGATTAGAAAAAAAGGTTTTAGAAATGTTAAACTAGAATCATCTCTTTCAGCGAGAGATTTTTATGAAAAGCAAGGATATAAAGTTTTATCAAATTCAACACATAAAACACCTTTTGGAAATATTAGGTGTTTTTTAATGAAGAAAAGTTTTTCGCAATAAATTTAAAAAGAAAGGTTTTATTCCAATAATAAGACTTGATAGGTTTTTGGGGATGTAGTATAACCTGGCTAGAATGGTCGGCTCCAGTAATTGGAGCAAAGAGGCATACGCCAATGATTAATTATGCTCATTCGGAGATACCGTCAGATGGGGGTTCAAATCCCTCCATCCCCACTCTCTTGATTGTTCAGACTGTTTATAAATAATCTATGAATTTTATACACACAATAAAAACGAATAAAAAGATTTATATAGGAAAAGGTCATAATAATATAAAACTATTTGCGGGTGGTTATAATCAGTCAAAAACAATTTAACGAGGACATGTCTCGCTACTTGGATAAGCGAAAAACTGTGAACACAATTTCTTTTGTGAAAAGGATAAGTATTTTTAAATCTTTGAAATCAGATGAAATAGTTCCAGAAGTGAAACCTAATCAAGTTCACGTCGAATACAAAGAACCTTCTTTTTTTAGAAGATTACTCTCTTGGAGAAGAAAGATGCGCTTGAGAGAATTAGAAGAAGAACTTTCTGAAGCTGAAAAAATGGACGTTGAAGAACTTGAAGATGAAATTGAAGGCTTGGAAGAAGAAGAAAATCAATTAGATGAAATGTCTGAAGAAGTTGAAATGCAAAGATATGGTCTTTTAAGAAGGCTTTTTCAAAAACTAGGCTTTTCAAGAGCAAAATATCTGGAAGAACTTGAAGAAGAGGGTTTTGATGAAGAAGAAGCCATGCTTTCAAGAGAAATGGATGAAGATGTAAAAGAAGTCTTAAAAATAACTCATTCATGGATAGAAAAGCTTTCTGAAGGACATAAGCGAGAATTTAAGAGTTCACAAGACTTTGAAAAATACAAGACTATTCTTTTAAAATATGGTCTTATAAGAGAAACTCCAAAAAGAGAACCTGTAAGAAATATTTCTGTAACACATGAGGAACTTGTAACAACAGGTAAATAATTTTTTTAATTCTTTTTCTTTTCTTATTATTTTATTATTGCGATGTTTATTTTCCACTAATTATTTCTATAACATCTCTGTGTTTAAGAAGATGTTCTTTGCCAACAGTCATTTTGGTTTTAACATCAATTGCTCTGATGAACTTATCGCCCAAATCTGAATGAATCTTATATGCAAAATCAAGTGCAGTTGAGTTTTTTGGTATTAGAAAACAATCAGGTAAAACATTTCCATATTGATCCTCAAGCTTGTTAATTCCACCAGGAAAAATCGCGATATACTCCAAAACTCCAAATATAACATTATTAATAATAGCTTGAACACCACTTCCTTCAACAAATTTTTTTAAAACATTTTCTTTTATAAATTCTAGTGCCTGTTTTTGTTTTTCGTTTAAATCACCTGTGATTTTAAAATCTTTTTCGCCAGAAATGTATTCAATCAATCTATGTTTTGCGGCCTCTTTTAGAGCCAATTCTGATTCAGCACTGCAAGGAATAATTGTCAAATGTGGAAATGTTTCTCTTAATCGCTTATAATTATCTTCTGCTCCAGGCACATCTATTTTGTTTGCTGCAATAATCATTGGTTTTGTGGCTTTTCGAAACTCGCTCGCAAGGTTGAAAAGGTCTTTTTCACTCCAAGATACGGGTTGACCTGAAAGAGATAATTGGTTGATTATTTTTTTACACAAATCTTCACTCACACCAACACCAGATAATTGTTTTGCAAGAGCCTTAACAATATCTTGTTGCTCTTGTTGAATTTGTCTTGCAAATTTTTCCCAGCCTTTTTTTAGTATGTCAAAATACCAAAAATCAAGTTCCTCCTCTAAAAACTCCACATCTTTCGCTGGATCATAACTGCATTTATTCACTGGTTCGCCTTTTTCATTTGTACTTCCAGAACAATCTATCACGTGGATTAACGCATCTGCACCATTTAAATCGTTTAAGAATTGAGACCCCATACCCTTTCCTTCATGAGCGCCAGGAACAAGTCCTGCGACGTCAATAATATCTACAGGGACAAATCGTTTGTGGTTGACACAAAAACCTTCTCTTGGATTGCATTGAACCCCTAATTCTTCATCAACACATTTAACTTTTACAAATCCTATTCCATGATTTGGTTTTATCGTTGCGAACGGATAATTTGCAATTTCTACGTCTGCAAGGGTTAATGCTTTAAAAAAAGTGCTTTTACCAACATTTGCTTTTCCAACAACTCCTATAATCATTTTATTTGAAAAAGAAAGATTTTCTTTATAAAAAGCTTTTGTTAGAACAGGTATATTAATTATTTACTTTTATTTTTATAATCTTCAATTGCTCTTTTAAGAGCATGAGTCCCAAGAATTGAGCAATGAAACTTTACAGGCGGTAGTTTTCCAAGCTTGTCAGCTATATCTTTTGCAGTTATATTTGCTGCTTCATCTATGTGTTTTCCTTTTGCAAGTTCGCACATCACATCTGATGATGCTATTGCAGCCATGCAACCATAGGTTTGAAATTTAATATCTTTTATGATATCATTTTCAATTTCTAAAGACATTTTCATTACATCCCCGCATTTAATATTACCTTCTTCTCCAATCGCATTTGCGTTTTTTAGTTCACCTGCGAATTTTGGATTTCTAAATCTGTTTATAGTTTCTTTTGAGTACATTTTTTAACCTTTTATCTGCTCTTCCATATGGGTGACATTCGTCTTAATTTTTTTATTATTTTGGGCAGCACTTTGATAGTATAATTTATCTCCTCTTCTGTTGTAAATCTGCTTAGTGTGAGTCTTAGACTTCCGTTTGCTTCTTCATGAGAAAGTCCAATTGCTTGAAGTACATAACTTGGTTCTAAGGTTTTTTCAGAACAGGCAGAGCCTGTTGATGAGCAGATAAATTTTTGATCTAAATATCCTCCTATTGCTTCTCCTTCAGCACCTTTAAATGAAAAGTTTGCATTGTTGCAAAGTCTTTCTTTTCCTTTTGGTCCGTTTAATTTAACGTCAGGAATCTTTAACACTTCAGATATTAACTTATCTCGTAAAACAGTCATTTTTTTTACGTGTTTTTTATTTAATGCAATTTGTGCTGCTTTTGCAAAACCTATTATTCCAGAAATATTTTCTGTTCCTGCTCGCATCTTAAATTCATGATCTCCTCCGTGCAACAAAGGAGTTATTTTTGTTCCTTTCCTAATGTATAATGCACCTACGCCTTTTGGTCCGTGTATTTTGTGGGAGTTAATAGTTACCAAGTCTAAGTGTTGTTTTTCAACATCAAGTTCTGTTTTGGTATAACTTTGACATGCATCTGTGTGAAAATACACGCTGTGTTCTTTACAAATCAATCCTAGTTTTTCTAAATCTTGTATTGTTCCTATCTCGTTATTTCCATGAATTATTGAAACAAGTATTGTTTTTTTTGTAATTGCTTTTTCTAAGTTTTTTGGATTTACAAATCCTTCTTTGTCAACACCCAAGTAGGTTACTTTAAATCCTTGTGTTTCAAGCCATTTACAACTATTTAAGATGCATTTATGCTCTACTTTGGTTGTTATTATATGATTTTTTTTGTTTTTGTTTGCAAATGCCAGTCCCTTTATTGTAAGATTATTTGATTCTGTTCCTCCGGAAGTAAATATTATCTCTTCTTCTTTTGCATTGAGGCTTTTAGCTATTATTTTTCTGGAGTTATCGAGCATAGTTTTTGCTTCAAATCCAAAAGTGTGTATTGAAGACGCATTACCATACCTGTTTTTTAGATAGGGCAACATTGTATCTAACACTTTTAAATCTACTTTTGTTGAGGCACCATTATCAAGGTATATGTTTTTTAGTCTCATGTTTATCGCATTTTTTACAATTATTTTTTATGTGCTCTTCTATTAGTTGAAGTATTGGCATTACTGTTTCTTTGTTCAATGAATAAATTCTGTTTTTCCCTTTTTGTTCTGCAATTATTATGTGGCATGCAGATAATTTTTTTAGATTGTGTGATACTTTACTTTGTTCTTCTTTTATATGATTACCAATCTCTGTCACGCTTAACGGTTTTTCTTTTAGAGCCATTATTATGTTTAATCTTGTTTTATTGGCGAAATTTGAAAAAAAATCAGCATATGACAAACATTTCATATGAATAAGTATTCATATGACTTTTATAAATCTTTTGAAAAGATAAACGAGAAATTAACAAAAAATTAACAAACATAAATAATATTTTACAGGAAAGCTTTAAAAAACACTTAACCATTCTTAATAAAATGTCAGTTTGGATAAGAAAATACTTACCTAAGAGTTCAAAAGAGATTCAAGGGCAAAATCAAGCAGTAGAAAAGTTAAAAAACTATATTCAAAACTATAAAAAAGGACAAAAAGCTCTTCTAATACATGGAGGTCAAGGCGTTGGAAAAACCTCATCAGTATATGCTCTAGCAAATGAACTAGATTATGAAATTATAGAAGTAAATGCTTCAGATCTTCGAAATGCCGATTCTATAAATCAAAGACTTGGTGCAGGAATATTTCAAAAATCTTTATTTGGAAAAATTAAACTAATACTGGTAGATGAAATAGATGGTCTTGCAGGAAGAGAAGACAGGGGCGGTGTTGGTGCTATTGCCGCACTCATAAACAAGAGTTGTTTTCCAATAGTTTTAACAGCTAATAACCCTTGGAATAAGAAACTATCAAGCCTTAGAAAAAAATGTGAACTATTAGAATACAAAACACTTGCTTATACTTCAATATTGATTTATCTTAAAGGAATTTGTGAAAAAGAAGGAATCAAATTTGATGAAGCGGCACTTTCAGAACTTTCCAGGTCTGCAGGTGGAGACATGAGGGCGGCGATAAATGATTTGCAAACCTTATCATACAAAAAAGAACTCAAAAAAGAAGACGTGGCTCTTGCTTATGGAAGAAACCATACGGAAAAAATAACTAATGCCCTTGTAAGGGTTTTTAAAACAACAAATGCCGAAGTTGCATTACCCGCATTTGATGAGGTGCAAGAAGACTTGGATGAAATATTTTTGTGGATGGATGAAAATATTCCTAAAGAATACACAAAAATTGATGATTTAGCAAAAGCTTTTTCTAATTTAGCCTTAGCAGATGTATTTAAAGGTCGAATAAGAAAATGGCAATACTACCGTTTTTATGTTTATTGTTATGAATTACTATCGGTTGGAATTGCTCTTTCAAAAGATGAGAAATATTCTGGATTTACAAACTACAAACCCACAACCAGAATACTTAAAATGTGGATGGCAAAACAAAAAAATGCCAAGAAAAAACAAATTGCAGAAAAGATTGCTGCAAAAACACATACAAGTCAAAGAATTGTTATGCAAAAAACTCTTCCTTACATAAAAGAGATATTCAGAAACAACAAAAAGGAAGCAGAAAAAATAACTCACGAGATGGAATTTGAGAAAGACGAGATTGAATGGTTGACAAAATAATAAAAAATTCGTTCTTAAAAACAAAATTATTTAAATGTTAAACTTTATCTTTTTCAGTGATGGAAAAAGAATTTTTACAAGAATTAATTGCATTTATGCAGCAAAAAGGATTTGTTTGGGGTCCAGAACCAGAAATATATGGTGGTATGGCTGGATTTTATAGTTATGGTCCTCTTGGAAAACTTCTCAAAAACAATGTTGAATATATTATTAGGAAAACCTTTCAAAAAAATGGTTTTTTTGAAGTGGAATTTCCAACTATTGCTCCTAAAAAAGTTTGGGAAGCATCAGGTCATCTTTCTGGATTTACTGACCCGATGGTTGAATGTAAAAAATGTAAGAGTTCTTTTAAGGTTGAACAATTAATTGAGGAGTTGTTTCCTAATAAGAATGTCAAGGATTTCGAGAGTTTTTTTAAAAAACACGAAGTTAAATGTCCTAATTGCAAAAGCCTTTTACCTAAAGATGTTTCCAATCATAATTTGATGATGAAAACATTTGTTGGAATTGGTGGGGAGGCTTATTGTCGTCCAGAAACAGCCACAACTACTTATTTACAGTTTCTTCGTTGCTATGATTTTTTCAGAAAAAAACTTCCTTTCGGAGTTTTTCAAATAGGTCCAGCTTATAGAAATGAAATTAGTCCCAGGCAGCATTTACTTAGAACAAGAGAGTTTACACAAGCCGAAGGACAACTATTTATTTTTGATCATCAAAAAAAAGATTATAAGCCTTTTGAAACTGTGAAGAATGAGAAAATACCTTTTTGGTCTTGGAGTTTAAGAAAAGATGATAAAACTGTAAAAAAAATTTCTCTTGGTGAAGCATTGAAAAATAAGTGGCTAAAGAACAAGGCTTATGCATATTTCCTCTATTTGACTTATAAAACATTTTTAGAACTAGGTTTTCCAGATGATAGAATTAGATTGAATCAGCACAGCCCTGATGATAAAGCTTTCTATGCTGATGATGCTTGGGATATAGAAGTAAAACTTAATAGTTTTGGATGGACTGAACTTTGCGGTGTTCATGATAGAACTGATTATGATTTAAAGCAGCACGCGAAATTTTCAGGTAAAAGCATGGATGTATTAGATGAAGAATCTGGAAAAAAGAAAACACCCCACATATTGGAGTTTGCTTATGGTCCTTCAAGAATCACTTTTGCTCTTCTTGATATATTTTATAATAAAAAATCAGAGCAGGAAGGTAAAACTATTTTATCTCTTCCTCCAAGAATGGCACCCATTAAAATATCTGTTTTTCCACTTCTTAGAAAGCCAGAACTTATTAAACTAGCTAATAAAGTTTATGATGATTTAAGTTCTTCTTGGCTTTGTAAGTATGATGAAACTGCATCTATTGGTAAAAGATATTTGAGAAGTGCAGAGGAAGGAATACCTTTTGCAATTACTATTGATTTTGATTCTTTAGAAGATAAATCAGTTACTGTCAGAAACCGGGATACGGAAAAACAGAAACGGGTAAAAATTTCTGAGTTGAAAGAAAAATTATTTGTTCTTTTAAAACAATAAATGAGGGTTTTTCTTTTATGGTTTTTTTAAAGGAATTACTTTTTTCTTTAAAATAATTCATACATAGTTTAAAATAAAAGAAAGGTTTATATACTATTGTTTTCAGATAACTATTAAAGTATGTATGAAAAAGAGTCGACAAAAAGTAGTGATTTCTCTAGTTCTCAGTATATTGACGACATAAAAAAAGTAACAAAACAACTAGAAATACTAAGAAAAAAACATGGTATCAGCACACATGAACTTCTAGATCAAATAAAAAAAGAACTCAAAACGACAATACCTGCAAACATATTCATCAAAGATTTAAGCGCACTTGAAACAATCACAAAGTATCTGCATGAAAATAAACAAATAAGCCTGCAAAAGATTGCAATTCTTACAAACAGAACAAAACAAAACATATACACAACATACAAAAAAGCAAACAAAAAAAGTTCTAAAAGATTAGTGGAAACAAGTTCTAAATATCACATACCAATAGACGTTCTTGCAAATAAAAAATTCTCAGTCCTAGAATCAATCGTGAAATATCTTAGAGAAGAAATAGAATTATCTTTCGAACAAATAAGCTTTCTACTCAAACGAAAATACGGAACCATCTGGACAATATACAAACGAACAAAGGATGAATCGAAAAACTGAAAACAGGATACTAGTAATAGTGATGATTTTACTAGCTATAGCACTAGTATTCAAAGCATCAATCACAGGATTTACGATAAAAGAAACACTCATAACAAAAACTCTAAACATAAATTTAGAAACCAACACCTCAGAACAAATACAATTAACATTAGAACAACAACCAAGAAGTATATCTGTTTCAGGAAGAATAATTGGGGATGGAAGAGTTGTAATAAAACTAGTAGATGGAACTCGAGAGTTAATAATTTATAATAATCAAGAAATTAAAACAGGACTTGAAATAATAACTGGAATGATAACATTCAATCAAACAACAAGTGATTTGAATGTTACGCAGAAAGAAATTATTATTAATATTTCTGAAACAATAGAAGAATTTGATGAGTTAAT
>JAHIUF010000050.1 GCA_018817005.1 Nanobdellota archaeon | reverse complement strand
TTTTATCGTCGCTAAAACACAAACTTAATGACGATAAGGTGCTATTTATAACTTTCTAAAATTAAGGGTTTCTACAGAACCTCCCTCATCAAAAAATTTATATAGTTATATGAATAAAAAATAATTAAAAAGAGGTTAAAATTGACACAAGCATTATTAATTCTTACAAATATCGCGATAATTCTTCTTTTAGGACTGCTGTGTACAATAATTTCAAAAAAACTAAACATTTCAAATGTCTTGTTACTGATAATCTTAGGAGTCATATTAAAAGCAATAACCTACAAAAATCAGTCAGTATTCGAGTTCACACCATCATTTCTCATCTCAATATCAATTCTTGCTCTTGTAATGATTACTTTTGACGGATCATCCAGACTTAAATTAAAAGAAGTGGATGCATTCTCAAACGATGCACTCAAATTAGTCATGATGTTTATTATAACAAGCATAATCTTCGTTGGTTTTTTTACAAATTTATTATTCTATGAAACATTTTCTTTTGAAACAATCATTTTGTCGATAATTTTTGCAGTTGTCGTTATTGGAACTGATCCGAGTGCGGTGTTTTCAATGCTCAAATCAAAGACTAATAAGGTCGTTGAGTTCTTACAGATAGAAGCAATAATTAATACGCCAATCGTTGTTTTAATACCATTCATCCTTCTTGACTTCATTGCAGAGGCGAAAACTTCATCAATAATTGAGGGTATTGTTGAACAAATAGTTCCTTTTTTCAGGCAGATAGTTGTGGGTATTGGTGCTGGAGTGATAATTGGAATAATCGTTTTTAAAGCGATGAAGAAAGTGTATTCTCACCAATTAAGTCCGCTTGGAGTTATAACCGCAGCAATACTGTCTTATATCCTTGCGGAAAACCTTGGAGGCAACGGTGTTTTGAGTGTTGCAACGATGGGTCTTTTCTTTGGAAGTATTTATGTTAAAAGAAAATCTCACTTACAAGAATTCAGTTCTATGCTTTCAAACGCTTTAGAAATATTTGTTTTTGTATTAACGGGCTTTTTAATAAGTTTTAAGTTGAATCCGGGTTTCATCTTCAAATCATTGATTTTGTTTGCAGTATTGGTCCTTGCTAGAAAACTATCTTTGTATTTAACTTTAAGAAAAAAGGGTTATAATTCAAAAGAACAAACATTTATGGCTTTGAACATGCCAAAGGGTCTTCCGGTTGCAGTTGTTGCGTTTTCATTATCTGTTAAAAACATTTCACAACTTGGAATAATTCTTGATTTATTACTTGCCTTCATCGTTTACTCGCTTATTTTATCAACTATCATCGATAGGTACTCTAAAAAGTTCATCAAGATTGAACTTGAAAACTAAAACGAACTTTTTGAAATAGTATTTGAACAGTTGTTTTTAAGAAATTATCGTTCCTGTAAATTTCTTGTTATCAAAAATCTTTTGGAGATTATTTAAGTTTTTACCGTTGGCTATAATAACTGTTAGTCCAAGTCTTTCTGAAAGTTTGCTTGCGACAGGATCAAAAGGCACGTTGAGTCCCGGATCCCATTTATCACCCACTATTCTTCGAAAGTCTTTCCAAGAAATTTTTTCTATTTTTTTTGCATCTTCAAATTGTCTAGGGTCTTTATTATAAACGTACTCAATGTTTGTAAGATTAATAACTTTTTTTATACCAAGGTTTTTTGCGAGCAGTACTGCATCTTTATCAGAGCTACATCCGGGTTTCCAACCACAGCCTATTAGAATTTTTTCTTCAAAAGCAATTTTTTTTGTTGGGTTATCAATGATTGTTGGATGTGCTAAATCTCCAAACAAGCTTTTAACAAATTGTGCATTCATTTTTGTTACTGAAATTCCTAGCCAGTCAGTTTCAAGGTCTGAAATTTTTGATATGTCTCTTGCTGCTGACTGATATTTACGACAAATTTTTCCTCCGCCAGTAATTATAACGAATCGAAATCCTTCTTTAATATATTTTTCTATTAATTTCTTGAATTCTTTTAGATATTCAGCGTCGATTTCTTCCGGAAATATTAGTGAGCCTCCAAGACTTAATATAATTGTTTCTTTTTTCATAATCAAAAGAACAATTTCGCGGTTAATAAAGTTTTTGAAATGTTTGAACCTACTAAATAGTGATTAATTTATGAAAAGATTTAAAAATGAGGAGATATTCTAAAAAAATATGTCTGAAGAAAATGTTTTCCTTCCTAAACAAAATCTGTATGATGTTCTAAAAGAAAATCCTCTTTTAATAACAAAATTAGAAAACACACCAAATGGTGCAATAATAAGAGGATTCGCTTTTGAAATAGAATCATGGGCAATGATAGAAATACCTGACAGAGAAATTCTCAGAACAAGAATAAAAAAAAAATATGACTTGGAAAAAATCGATGAATACTTCATACCAATAATGGTCGACACAGAAACATACAGAGATATCAAAGGAAAAGAAAAACCACGATTTGGAGGAGGAAGCATAGAAGAATTACTAAGAGAAATAAATCTTCCAGAAGGACACGTAAATAGAATCAATAATCATTTTATAGCATACATTTGCACAAAAATAGGTGACATCACACAAGCCATAGAACACGAAGCAATACATGCATATATTATGCAAAAAAATCCCTATTACAAACACATGATGCCAACATATAGTTACACATTTGAAAAACAAGTCAACCTCAAAGATTTAGGATGGATGGAAGCAATAGCATGGACTGCAACAAATGAAGAATTAGATGTAAAAAAAGTCGTTGATAGATATACAAATAAATTTCAACGCGTACCAATAAAGTATCTGACACAAGCATTGATAATCAGAGCAATCGAACCTTATTTAAAAAAACAATCCAAAACAGAAAAAACAGAGAATAGGAGAACTAATCACACAATTATCTATAAAAAATTAATCAGAGATATCTTAACAGAATTTCAAAAACCAAAAAACATAAGCACAATAAAAGAACAATGGACTGCATCATTTACAAAAGCCTTAAAGCTCAAAAATGAATACGGTGTGAAAGAATTTCTAAAAAAAGCAGCCCTAGAACATGAAAACAAAATAAGATAAAACAAGACAAAATGATACTTAAAAATCTAAATCCAACAAAAAATTATTTCAACAAAAAAGAAATAATCAGGATAATCAATACATTCGAAAACATTGTAAAACAAGAAGTACTAAAAAAAGACAGTCAATACACGATAGTGATTGAAAATAAAAACACAAAGTATCGAGTTGCAAACACAAAAATAATACTAGAAGATATGCTAATAAAACCATTAGCAAAAGAAATAAAAAAAGCGATGAATCTAGAAGAACAAAAACAAACATATAAACTACCAATCATGGGACAAGATAACGAACTATATGAATTCGAAATCCCAAAAAGCAAACTAAACTGCCCAATAAACCTGCAAAGAACTGCAAAACAAATTATCAACGAAATACACGATGCAACAAAAGAAGGGAAAAAAGACTTGCCAATATACAAAGTTCACACAAAAACAAACTCATTCTTCGGAGTTAACCTTGAATTAATGATTAAAAGAAAGTTTGGTTATAAATTACACGATGCAATAACAGAATACATGGAATCAAAATATGGCTATTTAGCTCACTCAGAATATTTTAATTTTGAAATTCAATGTTATTCAAATTTAAATTATATACTAAAACCAGACATATTCACCAGCACAGGTAATGAAATGATTTCTAAACTAATTGGGGTGGAAGAGAAAAAAAAAGAAAAAAAAAGAAAAAAACAACCATACAAAGAAAAAAACATAGATGTAATATTTGAAGATGAAGAAGATAAATTAATTCAAAACATAACAAAAATTGCAGTTGACAAAATAATTGCAGAAACAAAAAGACAAATCAAAGGTCAAAAAAACAAGTATACAAAAAAAGAACAAGAAAAAGGAATCAACATTACGAGGTTCTCATGGGGAAAATATATGAGAGAACAAATTATTAGACCATTAGAAGAAGAATTAGCTAGCTGGATAAAAGGATTCTACTTTCCAAAAGAAGGTGTGTACACAAACTCTGTAAACACAAACATAATCATACCAACAAAAAAAGAAAAAAGCGTTATACAAGAAGACTTAATGCTCAAACTAGCACAAGCAATCAATGAAAGATCAATTATGAATTTTGAAAAAATACCTGCTGGAATAGATTTGCGAATAGCAAACGAGTATTCAAGCGCGTTCTTCGGATACACAACAAAAAATAAAGAAAACCAACCAAAAACATTTATCTCAATAAAACCAATGCTGCATGAATTCCTAGAACAAATATATACTCAAATCAAAAAGCAAATACCATACGAAAAAATAACTTATAGAACCAACAAAAAAGAGCTAATAACAAATCAACCATACAAAGAAGATTGTGAAAAAATAATCTGGAAAACAAATAATTAAGAAAAAAAATAAATTCCAAATAATCCTAATACAACTCTTGTTTTTCAAAACGACCAGCATACTTCGCACCACCTTCACAACGCTGAAGTATCAACTGACAAATTCTTGTTCCAGGATAAAGAGCGAGAGCAACCGGACCCTCATTATGAATCTCTAAAACCTGCTTATTAGAAACGCCTGGGTGAACAAAACTAGCAGTGATATGCACAGTAAGCCCAACCCTTGCAAAACGACTCCTGCCCTGAAGCCAACCACAAATATTTTCAGGTAAAAAAACAGTTTCCCTCGTAATACCAAGGATTGTTTCTCCAGGCTTTAGAATATATCTATCTGTGACTTCACAAGAATTAGTTACATCATTAAAATCCAACCCTTCAACAATATCAAAGAAATCGTCATCAGCAGTCTTTTTAAAATAACGAAACTTATTATCAAGAGTTAAATCAATAGAAGCAGGACCAACATTTTCTTCACAAAAAGGCTCAATCCTAACATGACCAAGCCTCACCTCTTCTAAAATCTTATCTCTTGTAAGTATCATGTAATAATTAACCTAAGTAACTCATATATTTCTTATCACTCTCATCAGCAGCTTTTTTACCCTGCTGCAACATGCCTTTAAGTTTGTTCTCAAAGTCTTCAGCTTGCTTTAGTAATGGAGCGTAATTAACTGATAACTTCAAATATTTGTCTAAAATTTCAATAATCTTTGCTGCAGCCTTACTATCCGGAAGAGAACTATGAGTTTCTGCAAATAAGCAAGTAACCTTATCATATTTCAACATAATAGCAGCAGTCACACCTAAAATTATACTTTCATCAACAGGCTTCAAACCAAGAGACTTAAGTTTTTCATCACCAAAAAAATAAACCCGAGTCTCATCAAGAGAAGGATTTGGAGAAGCAATACCTTCAATACTCAAAATACCCTTTACTTTAAGTTTCTCTGCAAGATCAGCTATTGCATCTGCAATAACCCATTCATGACCTTTAGTATTAAGAATAGTCTGTAAAATAACAATGTTATGCTTTTTAGAATAATAAACAGCCATTGGTTTTACAAGTTTACCTTTATGAATAGCAACCATTGCTGGAAGTTCATCATACACAAACTCTCCAATTTGCTCACAATTCATGTGTTCAAGTAAAAATTCAGTTGCTATTGTTCCAATAAGTCCAAAACCAGGAAACCCTTCAATGATAGTACAACCCTGTGGTTTTTTCCAAAGATTAATTTTCATAAAAAACACCTCACAAACTAACCAAACTAATAAAACACTACTTTATAAATTTTTTGACTTACAAATTATCAACTGATAACTCAAGAACCAGCATATTCTTGATATATAACATGACCACAAGATTTACAATGAGAAGCATCCTTATCATGAAATTTCAAACCACAATTAGAACAAGTAATCTGGTTTTTATCAGACATCCGTCCCCATTCACGAACAATCTGACTTGCCTGCCAAGGAATAAAGACAATTCCTGAAAGAATCATAAGAACAGTAACCCATTTACCAGCCACAGATAAAGGTATAATATCTCCAAACCCGACTGTTGTAAGCGCAACAACTGTAAAGTAAAACGCATCACCAAAGTTTTGAACACCACTATTTATAGCACTTTCAACACTCCAAAAAAGACCAGAAGAAATGAAAAAAATCATTAACAGGGTGATAAGAAGCCTCACAACCCTTAAAAGATGCCAAGTAATTTTTCCAAAAAAGAAATCCGGATTAGCAGTGAATCTTAAAAATCTAAAAACTCTAAAAACCCTTAAAACACGAAGCACTTTTACAAAACCAAGATTTAAACTTGTAGCTGGGAGAAGCATCAAAGAAATAGTCGGAATAATAGCAATAAGATCTATGATGCTGTAAATATTAAATACATGCTTTAAACGATTTCTCGCACCATAAAGCCTTGCCAAATACTCAACGATAAAAAAGAAAACCATGATAACCTCTAAAGTCCACAAAAGCTCTCTTGAAGCAGCAGATATATTATACGTTTCGATAACAAAAAAAGCGCAGACAAGCAAGTTGATAAATAAAATTGATATATCTATAATCTTCCCGGGAAGTGTCTGACAATCAATAAGATAAAACTGAATTGTTTCTCTCAAAGAACGATTATTATGCTTTGACATCATTAATAGTTATTCTTACTGTTAAATTTAAATTTTGTGATTTTTTACTAAAGGAAATTAAAAATTAGACTAATAATAATTCCCTTTAGATAATAGAATGTGAAAAGCAATCCAATAACTATTGTCACATTCTATTTTACAATAACCTTTTTAAAAGGAAAGCAAACACTTAATACCTGTGCTTAAAAAAAAAGTTATATTAGACACAAATTTTTTACTGATACCAGGTCAGTTCAAGGTTGATATATTCACAGAAATAGAAAGAGTTATGAATGAGCCTTACAATTTATGTATTATTGACAAAACAATAAATGAATTAAAAGGAATAGAAATTTACGGGAAAACCAAAGATAGAAACGCCGTGAAACTCGCAATAGCACTAATACAAAACCTTATAAAACAAAAAAGCTTAAAAACAATCAATAGTTACTCAAGAAAAAGCGTTGATGATATCATCGTGAAAAAATCCGACAAAAACGTTTATGTAGCAACGCAGGATAAAGAATTAAAAAAAAGAGTTAAAGAGCACCAAGGAAGAATAATCACACTCAAACAAAAAAAATATCTTATAAGGGAGTAAAAAAAAAATGTTTTACAAAGTAAAAGTACAAGACCACATAAGACTTCCTCCAGAAAAGTTTGGCGGAGACTTAAAAAAAGCGATGTTTACAGAGATTAAAAGCAAGTTCGGAGGATTCATCTCCAAAGATATGGGCTTAGTAATTGATGTTTCAGACATTGAAGAAATTGGTGAAGGAAAAATAATACCAGGCGATGGCGCAGCATATTACCAAGCAAAGTTCAACTTACTAACATTTCAACCAGAACTTCAAGAAGTCATACCTGGAAAAATCAAAGATGTTGCAGACTTTGGAGCTTTTTTCAGCATGGGTCCAATTGAAGGAATGATCCATATAAGTCAAACAATGAATGACTTCGTAAGCTTTAGCAAAGACAAATCATTACAAGGAAAAGATACTAAAAGAAGCCTTAAAATTGGTGATAAATGCCATGCAAGAATCATCGCAGTTTCATACAAAGATGTTGCAAACCCAAAAATCGGTTTAACAATGAGACAACAAGGACTTGGCAAAGAAGATTGGATTTCAGATGATCTTGATAAAATAAGCGGTAAAAAACCTAAAGAAGAGGCTAAAAAATGAAACGAAAAGTTTGTAAAAGATGTAAAATATTTGTGGAAGGAGATATTTGTCCAATATGTAAAAAAAATTCTTTTTCAACAAACTGGCAAGGCAGAATCCATTTTCTTGATATAAAAAAATCAATGATCGCTCATGAAATGGGAGTAGAATTAAAAGGAGAATACGCAATTAAAGTAAGATGATATTAACAATTATAAAACAAGAAGAACAACCATTGATGAACAGAAACAAGGTTGAAGCCAACCTTTCGTTCACAGCAACAACACCTTCAAGAAAAGATGTACAAAAAGATATGGCAAAACAAGTAAAAGCCGAATTGGGTCTTGTGATGATAAAATCCATACATAGTGGTTTTGGTAGAAACATTGCTGAAGTAAAAGCATATATTTACAAAAATAAAAAGGCTTTGGAAAACTGCGAACAAAAACACATCATAAAAAGACATGAAGAAACAAAAACCGAAGCCACAAAAGAAGCTGAAGCAAAACCAGAAGTACCTGCAGAAGAGACTCCTGTAGAGGAAAAAAAAGAGGAAAGCAGTGAATAAAAATGGCAAAAAAACAAAAGAAAAAACAACCAGCATCAAAAGTTGCAAAAGTCTATGAAATTTCTGGAGATTCTATAAAAGCAAAAAATAAAAAGTGTCCTAAATGCAATGTTTTCATGGCAAACCATAAAGATAGATGGACTTGTGGTCGATGTCAATACATGGAAAAAAAATAAGAAATTTCTATTAATTTAATTTAATTTTTTTTACGCCTTAAATAATACATCAGATTCTTGCATTTTTGGTGTTTTAAAAAAAAGATATGAACCAAGAACTAAACCTGTAAAAGTAAGAGCATCTTCAAAATTTTTTTGTGTGAAGAGTGCGTTCCACACTATGAAGTTTTAGAACAAGAAGAACTATTACTGTCAAGACGAGTGACATATAATAATAACCAAGACCAACAGCTATACCAACCCCTGCAACAACCCAAATACCTGCTGCAGTCGTAAGACCACGAATGTTGTGTTCAGCATTCATAATAGTTCCAGCCCCTAAAAAGCCTATACCTGTAATTATTCCTGCAATAATTCTTGCTATAGAATCAGGATATAGGCTAAAAAAGTCAACAGCAAGAATTGTGAAAACAGCTGCTCCAAGACAAACAAGAATGTGGGTTCTAAGACCTGCAGGGCGTTCTTTTAGTTCTCTTTCCAAGCCTATAAATCCACTTAATACAAGTGCCACTAAAAGCTTTAACAAAAAATCAACTTCTAACATATATTAATTAGTCGCATTGATTCTTTAAAAATTTTTCTTATTCCTGGAAAGTTATAGAAATATTTAAAAACATCAAAATAAAATTAAAAAGCATGATTGATAAAATAACCGATTTCGAACTAGAACTCAAATTTACTGATGAGTTTGAACAAATTCTAACTGAGATTATAAAAACTATTAACGAGCTTATACGCTCTGAACACTTAGCAGCTTTTTATAAGGCTGATGTGAAAGATAAGGAAAAAACGTTTCATGAATTAAAAAAACAAATTGAAGATATAATAATGCTTCTCGGGATGAATCACTTGCTTCCAGCGATAAATCTTTTAGAAAGAGAAATTGAGGGTGAAAAAGAGATTGTTCTTATTAAAGAAGAAAAGCACAAAATAGAAGATGTTGAGAATAAGCTTATTGATATACGAAATAATTTTCAACAAGTTGAAAAAAGACTTAACAAGCTAGAGAATGATATTCCTGTTGAAATAACAAAAAAGAATGTTTCAAATTACATAAAAATGCTTGTTACTAATTTAATAGAAATACAAAACATACTAGATAAGACTCAACCCGAACTAAAAATTGTTAAAAGTGAAGAAAGAGCGATTCTAAAAGAGTATGTGAATATTAAAAATTTAATTTTATAGTTTAGAAGCTTTTTTATGATCTACTTTATTTTTTGATTGTTTTATAGCAGTTCTTAAGAGAATAGTATTTTCTTTTTTAATATTCTCAATGAGTTCATCTTTTCGAACCAGTTCTTCTTCTAATATTTTTATTATTCTTTCATAATCCTTTGATACCTGCGGCAATTTTTTAGTCATACAAAGCTTGTTAGGAAGAAGCTATTTTAATAATTTTTGGAAAAAAAGTTCTTGAAATCTCGAAATATTTACGAAAAATCATTCTGAAATTTTATAAAGTAAAATCAATAAATTCAAACAAATGAGAAAACAAATCCTAAAACAATTAAGAAAAAATTCTCGAAAAAGCATTTCCAAAATTGCAAGAGAAGAAAAAATAGCAACCACAACTGTTTTTGAAGAACAACAAAAACTAGAAAAAATAATTCATAAACACACAACAATCGTTGATTTCAGAAAATTAGGTTTTGGACAAAGAAACTTATTGTTTGTTAAAGCAAAAAATAAACAAGCATTATTCTCTTTTCTTTCAAAACACCCAAACATCAATAATTTTCATAAAGTCGAAAGTTTCAACTTCGGGTTTGAAACAGTCTTTGCTAATATGAAACAATTCTATGATTTTCTTGAACAATTAGAACAATTCGAAATAGAAGATTTACACAAATACGAATTAATTGAAGATATTAAACGAGAAGAATTTCTTGGATAGATTCCGGAAAATTTACGGACCAAATCGGAAAAAACATTCTTTTTTCTAAAAAACTCTTATAAAGACTTTTTTGAACAAATAAAGCTAAAGGTTATGAGGTGATTTACCAATGGAAGAAGAATATATAAGCAGTATAACAAATGAACAAAAAAATACGACACCAAAAAAAAATAGTGAACATAAACAAAGAAAAAATTATTTTGGAAAAGCAATAGTAGGAATAACAATATTTACAACAGGATTATTTTTAGGTGACAAGATAGATACGAACAGAGAGTTCTTTGAACCATTAAGATATTTCAAAAAACCAGTGGCTCAACAATGCCCACAAGACTACTGGAACTATACAACAAAAGTAGAACTTGAAAATGATGAAATAATGTTGTACTTCGGAAACAAAGAAACAAACGAATATCGATTAGTCCGAAAAAATGGGCTTGTAGGAACAATCTGCGATAATTTAGAAAATATAATCGCAGAAGTCAGTAAAGACTCGGGTTTTTCTCAAACAAAAGAATCCATAACAAAAAAAGTCAAAGAATGGACTAAAAAAGAAGAAGGACAATAAGATGGGACTCTTAAAAAGAATAGGAAAAACCGCGGTAATTTATGGCATAGCATATCTTGCATTCAAAGATTGCTCAGGAGTTTTAAAAGCAGAACCAGAACAAGAGCTCAAAACAAAAGAACAATACGAACAAATAATAGATTACAAAACATCAGAAGTCAAAGTTATAGAAGATTATAGAATATAAAATCATAATAAAACCACGATGAAATCACAAGAAAAAGGTTTCGTTTTTGAAAAGTTCATAGTTGAAATGCTAAAAGATCTTGGGAAAAAAAACATTCAACACAATCAGCAAAAAAAGAAGAAACGAATCTTTGGAGAAGACCTGCGATTTCAGATTGACATAACATACGGTGTTTTTAGAAAACACTATGTTGAATGCAAATACAAAGAAAAAAACAATGTTGGACTTGAAGATGTTGCAAAATTTAGAAGTGTCCTTGAAATAATGGAAATACCCTATAACAGAGGATTAATGGTTACAAATAAATATTACACAGAAAGAGCCAAATACTACGCAAAAAAAAACCACATTAAATTATATAATCGGAATGATTTGATGAGTTGGTGTTGGAAAAGAAAAAAATTCGTTGAAAAAATAATCGGCACAAAAAAATTTGATTTAGAAAAAAGAATCCTTGGAGGTGTATGAGGATGAAAGATGAAACAACAGTTGAGAAAGAAAAAAACGAAGAAGAATTAGAACAGGAACAAAATCTTGAACAAAAACTTCGCGAAAAAGAAGACATAAGAAGAATACAAAGAGTGGTTGATAGAACAAAATCTAAAACTGGAGAAAAGATATTTCAAAAAAATGCAGTTACAAACGCAAAAGAATATATTCTAGAAAAAAAAGAAGAAGCCAAAGAAAAAAAGAGTGAAGAAGACACAATAAAACTATTTGATTATCAGAAAGAAGCAAAAAACATACAACAAATGATTAACAGTTTATTTGTCAAAGACTTATCAACAAAATATCAAACCAAAGATAAGATTCTTCTGAAATTGTTTGAATTAATAAGTGAAACTGTAAAAGAAAAATATCAAACAAAACTTGAAAAAAGAATAATAGAAGAAACAAGAAAAGAAAAGTTATACGAAATGCAAGACATGATTACAAACCTTAAGAAAAAAGAACACTTCGCTCAAAAAGACTACGATTTATTAGAAACAAAAATTGAAACTACAAGAAACGAACTCTTCAACAACGAAGCAATAATGAAAACCTATAACAAATCAATAGAAGATGGGTTAAAAGAAATAAACAAACTCAGAGACGATCAACAAAAATGTTACAACGAAAAAGATTATGAAACTGCAGGAAAAATATCAAAAGAACTATCAAACCTGAAAATAGATGTGAATGATTGGCGTAAAAAAAGAACTGAAGCAGCATCGAAAATAGAGAATAAATTCAAACAAGTAAAAAGATATGAAAACAGCAAGATACAAGCATATACCAAAGCAGATTTCATACAAACAGTTCTTATAAGTCTTGAATCCAATTTTGAGAACATCGACTCATTTTACGAACAACACAAAACATGGAGTGGAATGGAAGGAATAATTGATGCAGTAATACTTGTGAAACAAACGAATAAAACGCAAAAAAAATTAGATGAAATAACAGAATATGAAATTAAAGCATCAAAAAACTTACCAAGAGAAATGGATTTTTCTGTGCCAATAAGTCAAAGCCTTCAAACACTAACAACCAGTATAGAAAATGATTGTTTAGTTGATGGGGAAGAAAAATACACTGATGCTTTAAAACTTGCAAACAACATAAGAGAAGAATTGTACAGTTAGAATTCTAAAAACTCTTTTTTTTTCAAGAAAAAAAAGACGAATGAACAAAAAAGAGAAAAAGAAAGAAAAAAAGACAAAAAAGAAAAAATGAACAAGATAGTTATAACTGAAAATGAAAGCAAACAAAGCCTATTAGAAAGTAAAGTTTATTTTCAGTATAAAAGAGAAAAAAACGATGAGCTTGAAAAACTCATAGGTAATTATTTCGCAATCAGAAATAGCTTCATAAACAACAATATTTACAAAACTGGAGAGTATTTCAAAGATCAAGAATTTTGTGATATCCACGCATTAAACATCGCTGCAAAAGAATCTCAAATAAAAGGATGCTCAGAAAACACGAGTTTTGGAATGTTAGAAATAAAAGTTTTTGACTATGATTTAGAAGCTCGCAAAAATATTATTTTAGGAAAACTTTTGGAAAAATATTATACAAGTACAAAAGTATCCGAAGAAGAAGGATATTTTGAAAACTGGCTTTTGAATGAAACAGAAAAATTAGCTTTCAAAGAAGAATATCAAAAACAAAGAAAAATTTCTGAAAATATTGAGATTAGAATTGAAGATAGAATTTATAAGAGCTTAAAAGAAAAAAATTTAATCTATCTTGGTGATACAAAAACAGAGTTCTTGGTTGGAAACACAGAACTTGAAAAAACCCTTCGTCTAACAGTTGAAAACCTTATGTTTTACAATCCTGAAAACAAAAAAAATCTAATGCTTGAATACGGTGGATTTCCACAAACAATGATGATTTGGGGAAGACCCGGAACTGGAAAAACAACCGCCATAAACAACATGATAGTCTACGCAAAAAACATTTCTGCAAAAATAGAAAAACCGCTAGAAATAATAAACATTTCAAACAATTTTAAAAGCGAATATTTTTCAAAATCAGCAAATGAACTGAGAAAGATATTTTCAGAGATAAGCAAAGGTGAAAAAATCTACATAACCATCTGTGAAGATATCGACACAGTATTTTTCTCGAGAAATGAGTTAAAAAGTCATCCTGAAGAAAAAAAAATTCTTGGAGAAGTTATGAATATACTTGAAGGAATAACTACTGTTAACAAAGGAAACAACGTATTTATCGCAACAACAAACAACCCATTATCTGAAGACTCTGCACTTGCAAACAGGCTTAACGAAACAATAATAAAATCAACAGGACCAAAAACCGCAGATGATTACATACTAATATTTCAAAACAAATTAAAAGCAGGTATTAATCAGGGTTTTGTAAAAATTAAAGACTGGATAAATATTGGAGTCATTGCCAAAGAATATGACTTTAATGGTCGTGATATAAAAAATATTTGCAAAAGAACAATGCAGGAAGCAAAAAACTTTGAAAAACAGAGTAGCTTTTACAAAATGGACGAGTCAGAGTTTAAAAAAATTGTTCTTTCATTTTTTAAAGATATTAATGAACAAAAACTTATAACCTTTATCAATAATTATCAAGGACAATTACTTGAGCAAAAAAGAATTGCTAAAAAAACCGCTTTAGAAGAAAAAGTTGATGAGATTAAGCTTTACAAACAAGCACAAATAGAGGTAGAAACATGTCTGGATGGAAATCAAACTTTATGAACAAATATGAACGAAGCCTTGAAATTTTAAGAGATTTCAATTATGATTTTTCTGAAAAAGAGTTTTTGGCTGCAAAGTTTTTAGAAACACGCTACAATAAAAAAGATGAAATCTATGTAAATATGGAAAGAATTCTGATAAAAACAAACTCTGATCATATATATTTTAAAACACGAGCTATTATGAAACAAAAATTAAGTGTCAAACAATTACAGTACTGTAAACAAGTCATCAGAAAAAACATGGAATATTATGCTTGTATAAATTACAAAGAGGGAGTTCTCAAAACTTTAGAACTTGAAAAAAAATGTCAGTCAAAACTTGAAATGATTCTGTGAATAAAAAACCACACACTGAAGTTTGTGGTATTCATTGGAATCAGTTAAATTCAACCATTCATCCTGCTCTTGAAAGAACAGGTATTTTGGCTGATTCCAATAAAACCAAAAAAATTATAAAGAAGTTAAATAATATTATTTCTAAAGAATAAACAACTTCGCCCTAAAGGACGAGGTATGTTAGTACATAAAAAAGAATAAGTAACGACAAACAGTCGTTCACACTCCATCTTTAAAGAAGGAGTATTCTTTTTTAGTAATAAAAAAGAGGGATTTTTATGGGTGAAAAAAAAGTTTCAATAACATTAATCTCAATAATTATTATAGTCATAGCTTCAAGCATAATTTTACCGGAAATAAAAGCAGATTACCTAAGCGGTTGTCCGGCAGTAACAATATCCAATCTAGACTTTCCATGCGGACAATATGATGGTGTATGTCCTGAAAAGTTCTTTATTGGAGAATATGAACCGTTAACATGTTCAGTGTTCATTGATGGATATAAATGCTTAGACCCTGACTGCATGGGCTGTGTTGTTGGAAATGTCAAAACTGAAGATGAAAGTTTTCCAGAAGATATTACCAGCACAGAAATTGTTTATCAATTAGATGTTTGGAACGGTGAAACATTCATAGGTTTAAAAAATAAAACAACACTGGATGTGGAAGGCAACTTCACATTAGATGTTCCATCTGGAACAACAGTTATTTTTACAGCAAGAAATTATGGTTATGGATCTGATGTAAATATTATAAGCATACTTGAACCTTTCATTGTTACAAATGCTTGTTATAAATTAAAATTTGTTCTTCCAAACGCTTCATGTGAAGGTGATTGTACTTTAACAAGTGATAATTTATGTCATGCACCTTGTCATGAGAAAGGACAACCAAATGATATGTGTGAATTTTACAGCATAGATACTAATAACGAATTCGGAATTTCAACAGCAGATGTTTGTTATGAAAATCTTGCAAAACCTGGAACAAGAGTTTTAATTAACAGAGATGAAGAAACACAAAAATGTACTTGGGTTAATTGTTGTGAAGGGGGCGCTCCATACGAAGAGCTTTGTCCTAAGGTTGACATTTCAAAAATGAATATAATGGATGCTATAAGAACAACGAGAATTGTTAAATACAATAATCAATTTGCAAAAATCCATGTTTATTATTGGGAATAAAAAAGTTAACTGTGAGTTTTAATCTTTAAAATAAAGGTTTTTTAGATGATGAAAAAAAGAGGTTCTTATTTTTTCGTATTAGACGCACTAATAGGGGGCAGTATATTACTGTTAAGTCTTGTTGTTATATTCAGCTCATACCTAAACACTCCAAAACTAAAACAAAGTTATACATTATCCGATGATATTATGACTTTCATGTTGAACACAAAGGTTGAAGAATACATCACAACTTATTCTCTCAAACTCATAAGAAACAAGAATATAACAAACACAAAAAACACTCTCTTTGAGCAAATAGCGATATTTCATTATGAAGAAAAAAACGAGCTTGCAACTAATTACACAAGAGACATAATACAAACAGTTCTTCCGGAGCAATACGGAATAATGTATTCTATAAATGAAAGTGAAATATATAATCGTAGCATTGACAGATATAATAAATCAAGATTTTTATTATCAAGTCGAAAAATGACTTTTTTCAAAATTAATCAAACAAGTGTTTATGGTCCAACAATAACAGAGGTGCAAATATGGGCTTGAACAAAAAAGCAATAATGTTCACATTTTTGTCTGTTATGATTGCAACACTGTTCTCATTTATGTTTTCAGGCTCAAAAATAACTCCTTTTAACGAACAAACACAAACAACAAAAATGCAAATAAAAACACTCAATACATTCACAAAAGATTTTGAAACGTATGTTGAAAGAAGCTTGGAGATTAGCTCTTATGCAGCCGTGCAAGGAATGATTGAGTATATGCATATAAAAAAGATTAATGGAATGGAGCCTTATTATGATTCTGTTGAAGAGATTCAAGCAGATTTTTTAGAGTGTATGAATGAATCAACAATTAATTCTGGTAGTCCATGTCCTTTTATGAAAGAAAAAAACTTTACAAATATAATAAACCCGGTTATTAATTTATCGTACGAAGAATTTAACATAGACACCAGTTATCAGATATGGGATTTTGGTATGAGTCAAGAAAAGGATCCGTTTGGTCTTAATGTTTGGGTTAACATAAGTTATTCAATAAAGCACAAATATGCCGAGTGGAATATTTCCAAAAAAATTATCGAATCAAAGATTTCAATTATAGGACTTAAAGACCCATTATACCTGATAAACGGAACTTATAATAATACTTTCAAAAAAACAAACATAAACCGTTGGAACACAACAACAACCGGAGAGTTTTTGGATAGTTATTCTTACAGGGTTTTTACAGGAACAAGTTTTGGAAGGAATGGATTTAGCTTTTTGGAGAGATTCATAAATCCTATAAGAACAGGTTATTATATTTCGGCCGCCGGAAATCTAAGGATTGAATCATTTATTCACCCAGATAATCTTTCTTCTTCCGAGCAAAGAATAGACACAGCCTATGTTGATTTCATATTCTGGAATAACATTAATAAGACAGGCGACTGTTGTGTCAACGGGGTTAAATGCGATATATTTAACATAAACGAACTAGACCCTGATTTTGTGTTGGATTCCAATGAACATTTAACGCTTGAGCCTTTCAACTTATCACTTTCTGATTGGACAGACAATGGTTTGTGCTAGTTCGTGCTAACTACTCATTGATAATTAACAAAATTTATATAACGAGGAGATAATAAAAAACATCATGGTAGAGGGAACTATAACAACCACTGTAGATGACTTGCTTGAACTACTCAAAAATAAAGATAATATGGCTATTGAAGAAGTCGCTTCAAAACTTAAAGTTCCTATAAAAGTTGTGCAATCATGGATTGATTTTCTAGTTGAAGAAAAAATACTTGGAATTGAATTTAAGTTTACTAAACCATTCGTATATCTGAATAAACCAAAAAATATTATACCTGAACTAATTGAAGATGAAATGCCTTCTATAGACAAAATAAAAGAAGATTTTAAGAGAAAAGCAGAAGAGAAAAGAATATCTCAAAAAGATGTTAAGAATCTTTGGCAAAAT
Source organism: Nanobdellota archaeon (assembly GCA_018817005.1). Lineage (GTDB taxonomy): Archaea > Nanobdellota > Nanobdellia > Woesearchaeales > JAHIUF01. The sequence continues at coordinate 6,523 of JAHIUF010000050.1, read as the reverse complement.
CACATACTTGAAGAGGTTGAAAAGAAAAAAGATTTCTTTTTCAAAGAGTCCAGAAAAAGAGGATTTTTCAACCCTGAAGACTTATGGATTAAATACAAAAAAAATCTGGTGAAACTATAAATGGATTTAAACCTTTTCCTGGAAAAAGATATTATTGAATTCTTAGAAAAAGAAGAAAATAAAAGAAGAAACAGAATGGAAGAGGTTGAAGATGAAGAGTTTGACTTCTTCAACATACAAAAAGATTATTATAAAAGACTTATAAGAGCACTAGACCAAAACGATGTAGAAAAAGCAAAAGAAATATTTGATGATGTAAAGAAGAAACATGAAGAAGCCAAAAACGAACTTGAAAAAAAACAATTATACACCCTTCTAGACGACATTTACATGGAGATAAAAAAACATACCGATAAGACAAAAAATGATGCGGAACTAGAACAAGAAGTGGAATCCATAGAAAAAGATGGTGTTATAACAAAAGAATCTGATAAACAAGAGCAAAAGAAAGAACAAGAAAAAATAAAAAATGAAATTGCAGAATCAAGCGTAAAGATTAATTCTTACCTAAGAAAAGAGGATTTACAAGCCGCAATGATTGAATATAAGACTATGAAGTCTAAATTCAATAAGCTAGACGGAACAGAAGAAGAAAAAGAAGACGTATTTCAAGACGTAATGGCTGCTTATTACCAGATTAAAAGACTCGAAAAACACGTACAAGAAAAAAAGTTAACACGCGAACAAAAGAAAAAAATCGACAAAGAAGAAACAGCAAAAAAAGTTAAAAAAGAAATTAGTGAAAAAACAAAAGAGATTATTGGACACCTAAAAGATAATCAAATATCAGAAGCAAAAAACAAACATGAAGAACTTCGACAAAAAATATCTCAAATACCCGTTGAATACGAAGATGACATCGCAGAATACAAAACACATGCAGACACAATTGATAATCAAATAAAAGAATTAGAATTACTACAACAAAAAATACAAGAAGCAAAGAATGATCAAAAAGCAAAAGTTGAACCCAAACTAGTTATAGAAAAAATTGGAACTGAACAAACAATTGACAAAAAAAGCACTGAAGAAAGAGAACTCAAAAAGGAAAAAGAAGAGACCAAACCAGAACCAGATAATGAAATAAAAGAAGAACTTCTAAAAGAGAAGATTGAAGAGATAAAAGAAGAAGTCAGAAATCACACTCAAAAAATCACTGAACTTCTAAGAGAGGAAAAACTGAAAGAATCAATAAATGAGTACCAAATACAAAAAGCTATTTTTGATTCATTTGAAGGCCCGCATGAAGAAAAAGAAGAAATGTTTCATGATGTAATTGCTAGTTTTGAAAATATAAAAAAATTCGAAGAACACCTAAAAGAAAAGAAAAAAACACGAATTGAAAAGAAAAAGCAAGAACAAAAAGAAGAAATTGAAAAAATAAAAACACGAGCCAAAACAATAACAAAAAGAATAATTTATAACTTAAAAAAACAAAACCTAACAAGAGCAATGGACGAGTACAATAATCTAAAACATCAATTCCAATCAATACCTGCTGAGTTTAAAGAAGAAAGAAAAACCCTATTTGAACACACAATGAAAATATACATGCATATAAAAGAAATTGAAGATATTATCATTAATCTGCAAAGAAAGAAAACAGAGTTGAAAAAAATCAATAACATCGAAACAAGCGATGAAAACATAAAAAAAATGTATGAACTTAAAACAGAACTAAGAGATATAATAGAACTGATAAAAGAGAAAAAATTTAAAGAAGCAAGCATAGAAATAATGGATACGAAACATGAATTAGAAAAAATACCACAAACATATGAAAAAGAGGTAGGTCAATTTCAGAACCTAATAAGTCAAATGGTTCAAAAAATTAATTTTCTAAAACAAATAAACGAAAAAAGACCAGGAGAAACAAAAGAAAATGCCTGAAGAAACAAAAGAACAAGTAAAAGAAGAAATAATAGACAAATATTCAATCAACGTAAACAACATAATAGTAGAAATAAAAATCATTGCAAGAGAAGACAAACCAGTAGCACAATACTCTGCATCAATAACGAATATTAGTGACACAACAAAACTAATCCTTGAAAAAATAAGACAAGAATTTGTAACAAAAGTAGGAATACAAGAAGTTGAAAAAGTACAAAATGAAGATGTGGAAAACATCAAAGCCAGATTTCAACATGAAATAAAAAGGCTTATACACAAATATTTTCCAAGAACAGATGAAAAAACAACAGATATGCTTGTAAACTATTTGATTGAAGAGAATCTTGGACTTGGAAAAATAGAAATCCTGCTTAAAGATCCTGAATTAGAAGAAATAGTTGTTAACAACCACACCGATCCTGTTTGGGTCTATCACAGAAAACATGGCTGGCTTGAAACAAATGTGAAGATTGTTACAGAAGCAAGAATAAGACACTACTCAACTATGATTGGCAGAGATGTTGGAAAAGAGATAACCACACTAAACCCATTAATGGACGCACACCTAATGACTGGAGACAGGGTTAATGCAACCTTGCAACCAATATCCTCAAAAGGAAACACTATTACTATTAGAAAGTTTGCAGCTGACCCTTGGACAATCACTAAATTCATCAAAGCAGGAACAATATCACTCGAAGCAGCTGCACTCGTATGGTTAGGAGTTCAAAACGAATTATCAATACTTGTTGCGGGAGGAACAGGATCAGGAAAAACATCTATGCTAAATGTTGTCAGTAACTTCTTCCCACCAAACCAAAGAATAATATCAATCGAAGACACAAGAGAACTAACACTACCTTCAAATCTTCATTGGGTGCCTATGGAAACAAGGCTTCCTAACCCTGAAGGAAAAGGAGGAATTACAATGCTCGATTTACTTGTAAACTCTCTCAGAATGAGACCTGACAGGATACTCGTTGGAGAGATAAGAAGAAAAGAAGAAGCACAAGTATTAATGGAAGCCATGCACACAGGACACTCAGTATATGCAACAATACACGCAAACAACGCAGATGAAGTTGTTATGAGACTAACAAACCCGCCAATAGATATACCAAAACCAATGCTAACATCACTATCACTTGTACTAGTACAAAACAGAAACCGAAGAACAGGAAAAAGAAGAACACTTCAAATTGCAGAGATACTCCCGAACGGTGACCCAAATATCATAATGAAACTAAACGTTCAAAAAGATTTAGTTGAACATGCAAATGAATCACAAACAATGATAGACACATTAGAACTATATACTGGTCTTACAAAAGACGAAATAGATTTTGACATCAAGCAAAAAATAAAAATCCTCCAATGGATGGTTAAGAAAAATATTGATAGTGTAAATGAGGTGGGTAATGTTCTCTCCAAGTATTATCTTGGCAGATTAACACTAGACTAAAATGTCTCTTTATAACCGTATAGCCGCAAAATACCCAGACTTAAAAAAAGATTTATGGGTTGCTCAAATTAATTTAACACCTGAAAATTACATAAAAGAAAAGTTTAGAAGTACACTTATAATTTCTGGTATGCTAACAATTCTAACATTTTTTATGTTCAGCAAGATGAATTTACCAATAATTTTGGTTATTCTTGCATTCATAGTATACTTCTTTTTAATATTCAAAGTTTTTTTTAAAACAGTAAAAGCAAAAATCACTAAACGACAAAAAAAAATCGATGAAGAAGTATTATTCGCCGGAAGATTCTTACTTGTAAAACTACACTCTGGAAAACCATTAATAAATGCGCTAATGGATGCATCTGACAGCTATGGAGTTGCAAGTCAGTATTTCAAAGACATAATAAGAGATATAGACACTGGAACACCACTTGAAGAAGCACTTGACAAAGCCGCATCATATTCTCCATCAAAAAGAATGAGAAAAATATTGTTTCAAATAAATAACGCACTAAAAATAGGAATAGATGTCACACAAACACTAGAATCAATACTTGACCAAATATCGAGCGAACAATTACTAGAAATAGACAGATACGGAAAAAAATTGAACAGCGTAACAATGTTTTACATGTTACTAGCAATAGTACTGCCATCACTAGGACTAACCATGTTTGTTGTTGTAGCAAGCATGATAAATATCGGCGCAGATTTAACACTATTCTTGGCAATAGCATTTTTTTTAATAATCATAGAACTAATATTTTTGTCAATATTCAAATCCATCAGACCAAACGTGAACATATAAAATGGAACTATTATACCTTGAAAAATTTGGAAAAGCATTCATACCAAAAAGAGTAAGGCCTGAACTAAGAGAATACTTGCTTAAAGCAGGCATAGAAGAAGTACCTTACAAATTCTTTGGAGGATTATTCTGGGCAACACTTGTAATAACATATCTAATATATTTCTCAACAATATTCAAACCTATATCTTCTATGGGCAGTTTTGTAATACTCGTGATGACATTCATATCATGGTTTGTAATACAATCAGCTTTATCATTCTTCATAATAATGTGCATCTATGTTTATTTAAACGTATCAATATTTAATAGAACAAAATTAATAGAAGATGCTTTGCCTGATTATCTAACACTCGTATCAACTAATTTAAAAGGAGGCATGTCTTTTGAAAAATCTCTTTGGGCTGCTATAAAACCAGAATTTGGAATTCTTGCAAAAGAAATAACGCTTGCGTCAAAAAAAGTCTTGACAGGAAACGATGTGAAAGATGCAATGGAAGAATTTTCTATGAAATATGATTCACCAATACTAAGAAGATCTTTGAATTTAATAATTGGCGAAGTTGAAAGCGGAGGAAGAATAGTAGAAGTGATAGACAGGGCCATAGAAGACCTTAAAAAAACTTATATCTTAAAAGAACAACTTAGAGCTTCAACAGTTACATATATGATTTTTATGGCTGCAATAGTCATATTCATAACACCAGCGTTATTCGCTCTCTCATCTCAATTACTAAAAATAATAATCAATGTTACAGGACAACTTGGCGGGGCAGTCAGTACAATGACAACAATGTCCATGGAGATATCTCAATCAAGCATAAAAGAATCAGATTTCAGAACATTTTCCATCCTGGCAATAGGTATAATATCAAGTTTTTCGTCAATGATAGTTTCAATCATAGATAAAGGAGATATAAAAAGCGGGTTGAGATATATACCGGTTTTCTTCACAAGTGCAATAATCTTATTCTTTATTTTCACACAATTATTAGGAAAACTCTTCGGAGGACTAACAGTTTAAATAAGTGTATACAGATTACAATCTTAAACAATACCGCTTTGAAACCGAAATATTTATATAATCCAAACAGGAATAATTGTCTATAAAAAAAAAATGAGGTGTTAACACTATGAAATTCTTAAAGAAAGGACAAGCAGCGCTTGAATTTTTAACAACGTACGGATGGGCATTCCTAATAATACTAGTAATGATAGGCGCCCTAGCATACTTCGGAGTACTAAGCCCAGAAAGATTCGTACCAGAAAGATGCAAACTATCAGGAGAAATTGATTGTAACACATTCTCTTTAGATACAACTAATTTTAATATTAATTTAAATAATAATCTAGCTAATACAGTTAATATTACTGGAATAAACTTAATTGATCCAAAGACTAATACGAGAACTACATTAAGCATAATTGAAACAAAAATTAGACCTTATTCAAACGATAATATAACAAGTGTACATGGTCTTACTACTCTTGATTCAGGTTCCAAGGTCAGATTTAATATAGAAGTAGTATGGTTCAAAACAGATGCAGGATCAGAATTCACAAGAACAGCAACAGGCGATATCGTCGCAACTGTGATATAAATAAAAATTAAAGAGGTGTAATTAAATGAAATTCAAAAAAGGACAAGCAGCGCTTGAATTCTTAACAACGTACGGATGGGCATTCCTAATAATACTAGTAATGATAGGAGCCCTAGCATACTTCGGAGTACTAAGCCCAGAAAGATTCGTACCAGAAAGATGCAAACTATCAGGGGAAGTAGAGTGTGACACATTTACCCTGACAGAAAATAACATGCGAATAAATCTTAAAAACAACATGGCTGATGAAATAAGAATCGTAAATATAACTATCATTGACCCAAAAACACAAAACAGTAAATCAAACCGTTCAGGAGTCGATTACTCGGTCGATATAGATCCTTACACAACAGCAAGTTCTGGAGAAATTGGTCATCATTTCGGATTGACTCCTGGTGATAAAGTTAGGTACAATCTGGAAATAACCTGGTACAAAATATCATATGGTGCAACTTATACCAGAAAAGCAACAGGTGACATCGTCGCAACAGTATCTGCCTAAAAACTTTTTTAATTTTTTTATCTTTTTCTTTTTTTTAATCTTCTTTCTTAACAGCTGCTGTGTCGGATAATTCTTTGTAATAATTCTTCTAAAAACTTGTTTTTTGATTATTTTTGGTTGGAAAAATTGTTTTTGCATGGCTTTAGCTATGCATTCATTCTTTTTTTTGCGTATTTTTTCATTTGTTCGTTGTT
>JAHIUF010000010.1 GCA_018817005.1 Nanobdellota archaeon | reverse complement strand
TTTGTTTCTGTTGGTCTTTTGAAGAATCCTTCTCGTATTGATGTTAAGGCTTTTCCTTGGAAGTTTGAAATTTCTGATGATGGTGATGGTTATTCTACTAGCGAGATTAGCACTCTTATGTCTCAGTTGTTCATGTCTGATAATGCTCTTAAGGATTATATGGGTTTTACTGTTGGTGTTGTTTCTGCTTTGGAAACTGGCGCTTCTAGTGTTGTTGTTGAGAGTGTTAAGAATGGTGAAAAAACTTTTTTTGAGCTTCTACCTGATTACACAATTAACGATACTGGAAAAGTAACGATAAACAAAGGAACAAAAATAACAGTCAAAAAAAACTTTAAATTCATCAAACAAACCCTTAAATCTTTAAAAAATATGTCATTGAGTCCTGAAGCAAAAAAACTTCATGATACTTGCAGTCATATCTCCACACCTTTAAAGGTGAATGGTGTCAAGATAAATGCTGATTTTGACTTAGGAAAATGTTTAACAAAAACAACAATCCCTTACAAGAACGGCAAAATAATTGCAGGTCTTAACACTACTGATTCCAATAAATTGTGTTTCTATAAAAATGGTGTTTTTTATGGAGAACCAGTAGAATTCTTTTTAAATCATTCTATGTTTAAATTTATAATTAATAACTCTGACTTTGAACTGACTTTATCAAGGAACAATTTGAACATATCGACTGGTGAATATATTCTTTTAAGGAATAAGATGGATGAAACCAAAACAAATCTTTTATTGGATTATTATAATATTCTGGCAAAAAAGGATTTAAGAAAGTATGGCGCTCAAACAGGTTTGGATTTGATAAAAAGAAATGTTCTTATTGAATTAGACCATCTTTCAAACAGTACTTGTTATGATAAAAATAAACTTGAAGATTACAACATAATCAGGGTTTTTTATGATAAGCCATTATTTGAAACTTGTAAAAATGAATTAGTAAGCATAAAAGACATAATGGATGCTTTTAAAACAAAGGGTGTAGTCTATTTTTCGGATCTGTTCAGATCAAATAATGATTCAAACATGGTTATAAATACTTATTATAAAAAATATGATAAAAAAATCTTGACAAAACTGGCCAAAGGAATAAATATTGATCGTATTATGATTGATGAAAATAAGCGTCCCGGAGCATCATCTTCATGTAATGATTTTAATATTAAAGAACTGGCACCTCATTTTACGATGGGTTTTGGAATAACATCTCTTAACAATTTCTTTTTTAAAATAAGAGGAACTGATTCTCAAACACACATAAAAAACTTATCTGAGGATTTCAAAAAACAAAAAAACAACCTACTCACCACCAATAATTCGAGAACTCTCAGTGATTATATTCTCAAAGGATTTAAGACATTATCACTGGGAGCCCTCTTATTATCAAAGTTGTCCTTTGAATACGGCGTAAAGAAACCAGCTTTTTGGAGTTTGAAAAAAGGTTATGATGCTGCTTCTTTTACTGCAGAACAAACAAAAAAAAGCTTGAACTGGTCAGTTAGAAATTATGGAGATCTTCTTCTGAATGGATGGTTAATTACCGTTAATTCATGTAAATATACTTTGATGGGTGTAATAGGACTTGCAATCATCCCATTTTTACCGGCAGTAGCTGGTTTTTCAGCTCTTGGAAACACAAAGCTTGTAACAAAAATAGGTGATGTGACGCAAAAAATAGCAATGCCTGTGGCAAAATTATTTCTTAAGCGCCAAGATAGAAAAAAAAATAAAGAACAAGCATTAATTGATGCGCATCTTGGGTTGGACAAACTAATAACAACTGTTTTTGATGAAAATAAAGAGTTATTTTCAGAGTTAGGAATAACTTCAAAAATTGAGAAAGTTTATTTCAATTATATACCTTTGTCAAAGAATGCCAAAAAACTTTTTAGAAACAAGACATTATTACTGCTGCAAGGAACAAATAATACTGTTTATGATGTATTATCATTTGATGATTCTCAAACATACTCTGATGGCGTTCGTTTTGGGATTAACGAATATAATCCTCTTGTTGAAAAATGGGTTGATATTTTAAAGAAAAAAGATGATATAAAAATGGATTTTCTAAAAGATTCCTTGCTTGTAAGCCTTTTAGATGCAACTAACAACAATCTTATCAGGTGGGGTAATTATCAACCCGCGTACTCAGAATTTATTGAAATTCACACAAAAGAAGAGTTAGACAAGGCATTAAATGATGGAAATAATTATTCTGTTTCTTCAGGAGACAAACCAAGCAGAGGAACTTTCGGTTTTAATTATCTTTCAGAGGCAAGTATTTCAAGAATGAAGAAAAATTTACCTTTTGCAAATAAAACTTCTGTAAGCGAGTATGTGGAAAATAAACAAGTTTCGCTTCTTAAATCTTTGAGGGAGCAGTATGTTCAAAAATTGTTTACCCTATACACAACAGATCAGCCCTCAAAAAATGATCACGATACATTCAAAGAATTATACAAAACTTTGGATACGAATGAGAAGTCTTCTGTTTTAAAAACAATAATGTATGATTTGAATACAATAAAAAATCCTGAAATTGACAACTTTTTAGAACAACAAGATTTAGCTTTGATTGATGAGATTGGGCGTATAGGATTAAAAGATTCAACCGCTAGAACGTAAGAACATTTAAATAAACACTTGTTTTTTATTTGATTATGGATTTTCAAAAAATACCTCCTGTTGAATCTGCAGATTTTTACATAGATTTGGCTTTTCGAAAAGCAAAAGTCAAAGCAAATGTTGTTCGTAGTGGTCTTAAAGGAGAACGCTTAAAGAAATCTAGAGATATCGAATCGGAAAAAATCAACACAATTAAAGATGCAGTTGTTCCTCATTTAAAAAATATAATTTCATCTTTTCCAAGTCTTGAAGATTTAGATGAGTTTTATGTGGAACTTTCAAAAGCATCATTTGACTTATCAGCTGCAAAAAAAGCTCTTGGAGCAGTTAATTGGGCTTTAAAACAAGTCATAGCGTTTACAAAGAGTTATCGTGATAAAATTATTCGCTGTAAAGATTTAGATCAGATAAATAATTATCGGCGAGAATATTATGGGCGATTTTCATCCATTCTAAAACAAATTAATTCTTCGCTCGAGTTATTGGCTAGCGTTCGAAATAAGTTAAAGAATTTTCCGAATGTTGACGAACAATTATTCACAGTTGTTATTATGGGTTTTCCAAACGTTGGAAAAACAACTCTTCTTTCAAAATTAACAGGGTCAACTGCTGATATTCAACCATACGCTTTCACCACGAAGAGTTTGAACATGGGTTTTGTAGAGCACAGACATCATAAAATACAGTTCATTGACTGCCCCGGAACACTAAATCGCTTTGATAAGATGAATGATATTGAAAAAATTGCTTATCTTGCAGCTAAATACTTGGCAAACATGATAGTTTATGTTTATGACTTAACAGAACCATTCCCTCTTATTGATCAGAAAAAGTTGTTGAATAGAATGATGAATTTTGAAAAACCAATAATTGCTTTTTTAAGCAAGACAGATATTTTAAAAAAAGATGTTATCAGTGTTTTTCTTAAGGAAAATTTGGCAGAAACAGATGTTGTTGCACTCAAAAATAAGATTTTTTCTGCTTTTAAAGAGGAGTATAAATTATGATAATATTTAAAAAGGCATTTTCATTTCTATTAATTAAACGGGGTGGTTATCATTACTGAAAAAGCTTCTAAAAAAGATAAAAAGGGTTCTGAAAAAGTTGCAAAGACTGCTGTAAAGAAAGTTGCAAAGACTGCTGTAAAGAAAGTTGTAAAGACTGCTGTAAAGAAAGTTGTAAAGGCTACTGTAAAGAAAGAAATCGAGAAAGAATCTATAAAAAAATCAAGTAGTTCTCCAAAAATAAAGGCTATTTTTTTTGATTTCTGGGGTACAGTAGTTGAAAATGGGGTTTTTCCTTCTCCTGTTAGACAAGTGAAGATGATTTTAAGACTCAACATGCCTTTCTCTGACTACATCGTTAAGTTTGAAAGTGTTTTCATGACCAGAACGTTTAATACGCTTTATGAAGCTTTTGAAAATGTTACAAAAGAGTTTAGCATCAAACCACCATCTTTTGTTTATGATAAGCTCGTTGGCATGTGGAATAAAAACACAATTCTTTGTCATCCTTATCCAGAAACAGAAGAAGTTTTAAAAGAGCTCAAAAAGAATTATAAGCTAGTGTTAATTTCTAATACTGATTCTTTGTCAGTGCCTCAGCTTATAGAAAAATTTAAACTTTCAGAGTATTTTGATGGTTTTATCTACTCTTTTGAAACAGGCCTTTTAAAGACTAATCCTGAAATGTTTAAAAAAGCCTTAGATATAGTTAAACTTAAGCCTGAAGAGGTCTTAATGGTTGGTGATTCTCTTGAAACTGATGTATTAGGTGCTGAAAAAGCAGGCATTAAAGCTGTTCTTGTCGATAGACGCGATAGACGAGAGTATAAAAACAAAATAATAGATTTGACCGGTCTAAAAAAATTCTTATGAGAGGAATGTGTGATGGCTAATTGTTTGTTTTGTAAAATTATTAAAGGTGAAGTTCCTTGTGAAAAAATTTATGAAGACGATGAATTTTTGGCTTTTTTAGATCTTTATCCCATAAATAGAGGTCATACTCTGGTTATTCCTAAGAAGCATTGTGAGAATTTCATGGATTTTCCAAAAACTGAAGAAACTGATTTACTGGAATTTATAAAAAAAATTGCTGGAGCAGTTGTAAAAGCTGTTGATGCCGATGGTTTTAATTTAGGTCTTAATAATGGGGTTGCGGCAGGTCAAGTTATTCATCATGCTCATTTTCATATAATTCCTCGCTTTAATAAAGATGGACTTTCATCTTGGCCAAATAAGGAATATGGTCTTGGTGAAATGCAGAAAGTAAAGGGGAAAATAGTTAAATTTTTATAATGCTTTCATTCTCTTTAAGAACACTCTTTGCCGAGGTAGTTTAGACTGGTTAGAGCGCCACGCTCATAAACACTTGAGCGATGAGGCATTAAGCCTATGATTATCAAGTTGGTGCACCGTGGATGTCAGGGGTTCAAATCCCCTCCTCGGCATTATATCTTTTTGTGATTTATTTGGGGATTTTGGCTTTATTTAAATTTATCGAGTGAGAAAGAGTGTTTTTTAATATTGAATGTAAGAAAAACTTATAAATATTAAAAATAACAATTTTTTAAGAATGGTTAAAAAAAGTAAAAAAGACTGGATAAAAATATTAACATTCATAATGGTTTTTATCACTTTAATTTTTACAATTCTGTCTTATTATTCAGACAAACAAGGTCTTGATAAACAAATAGATTATGCTAATAAAACGCTTGAATATATGACGACACATAAATCAAATATGAGTGTGTGGCCAATAATTATTTTACTAATAATAATACTTGCTTTTCTAATAATAGATATGAATCAAAAAAAATTTAAATAAATAATTATCCAAACCATACCTAAGTACACCTCGAGATGAGATAGTCGATTTTTGTTCAGTTCATTTATAAACTTTCATTCAATTTTACCTTTTGCAATTTTTGAGGGAATTTTTCAAATACTCAAAAGACAAAGTCTTTTGGTGCGCCAAAAATTAAATATTTTTGAGTGTCCCCCCCTCGGCATTATATCTTTTATAAACTAAAAATATTCATGTTCAATTCTTAGAATGAGTTATTAAATTGTTATGATGCGGGAATATCTAAGTTGAGAATAAGTAATTTCAGCAAATTTCTTTGTAAACAACTTTTTCTTCTTTTTCTATAAATTTGAATTTTTTTTCTGCTTGCGTGTGTCTGGTTATTATTCCAGCTCCAGCACCCAGTAATATTGGTGCACTGAGTATGAGTGCTAGTGGTAACATGATTGCACCATATATACTGTGGTGTATATGGTATCCTTTTAGTACTATTACAGGATGTTTTTTTGTTCTTTTTAATATGAGATTATAGTTTAATTCCAGAATCATTGTAAAAACATATCCTACTAGTAGCCCAATAAGAATATTTACTGCTTTCACACTCTTATATTGTGATGTTCTTATTTAAATGTTTTTAAAGTACGCTGGGACTGGGATGCTCAAAAAAAGTGTTTTTTTGGCACGCCAAAAATAGAATATTTTTGAGCGTTTGAAAAATCCCTGTCTAAATTATAAGAAATACGCTGGGACTGGGATGCTCAAAAAAAGTGTTTTTTTGGCACGCCAAAAATAGAATATTTTTGAGCGTTTGAAAAATCCCTGTCTAAATTATAAGAAATACGCTGGGACTGGGATTTGAACCCAGAATCCCTAATGGGACAAGCTTTCAAGGATTTTTTTTCCAGGCTTGCGCAATACCGAATTATGCGATCCCAGCATCTCTTTTTTTAGAAGCAGGTGGTGGTTTAAAAAGTTTTTTGCAGATATGAATATAGGTTATAAATATGTTGTAATTATTAAATAGTGGTGAAAAAGAAAATGTTTATAAATTAAGCTATCTTTCTCTATAGAAATGAACAAAAAAGAGTTGCTTGAGCAATTGTGCAAACTTAATTCAACTGAACCACTGAATTTAACAGAAAAAACATATGATTTTTTGAAAAAAGAAGATTTGATAGAGATTATTCCAAAACAAGAATATGTGGCTCGTCTTAATTCAAATGATGAAGCTTTAAACAAGACTGATGCTGAGTATAAAAAGATATCTCATGAACTTGAAGATTGTAAATCAACTATTCAAAATTGGCCTCAAAATAAAAAACGATTGTTGATAACAGAAAAACGAAAGGCTAAAGAACAAAACAATGAGAGAATAATATTATATTGGAAAGAGAAACAACCAGAACTTGAAGCGACACTGCAACAAACAAAAAAATCTCTAGAAGCATTATTGGATAAACAATCTAAACTCAAACTATGCACTAAGACTAATTATGGGTTTACAATGATTTCAGATAAAGGAAAAAAATGCTTATTCTTTCTAGAACGAAACACTCTTGACAATTCTTTAAACATTCAAGAAATGAATGAGACCTTGGCTATTTATAACTTTATTGAGGTCAGATATACTCGGTTTAAAGAAACTTACGATTTATTACAACAAAAAGGTTTTGAAGCAACTCCTGCGGTTGTAAACCTCGCATTGTCTGCAAGTGCTTTAAAAGACGAACCGAAAGCTGCACTTGAGCGCATAACAAAAATTTCTTATTTTCTTGAATCAAAAGATTTTAAAGAAAAAAAGAACAATATTAAATTAATATCTGCATTAATACCCATCAACTATGCTGACTTACATGTCATGCTTGATGATTGGCACAAGAGTGTGGAGATTGCAATTACTGGTTGGTCAAATTGTTATAATACTTATATTGAAATGGCTCATGCAATTAAGATTAAGGATTCAACACCTACAAAAAGATTCTATCAAACTGAGCTGATGACTCACAGTATAAAAAAAAGAGGCTGGAATGTTGGAAATCATATAGATTGTTGTGTTTCAGCGTATTTGGTGCAAAATGGAGTTGACTTCATAAAAACGACAGATTCATTCAAAGAATTAAATAATTCTTTTGATGCAAACTGTCTTAAATCATGTGATGAACGAACGCTTGCTACAACATTGTTGTTTGATGTCTGGAAACCAGAATTAACAGTTCAGAATTTTTTACTGACACAAACAGATTTCGGTTTATCATCTCCTAAGCAATATATTCCTTGTGCTGGACTAATGCGTATAAATGTTTCAAACGATAAAAAGCGCTCTTACTTTGATTTTACTGCTAACTTATTTTCGAAAGATAATTTTCAAGATGTTTTAAAAGATCAATATTTTACTGCGGCAGTTATGTTGTTAGATAGTGTTATGCACTCACTTAATAAAACTCATAAGAGCTTTTTTTCTGACATAAATGATGATGAGTTGGCTTTTGGTTTTAGTCATGGTATTTATCATTCTATGCCTAACATGTGAACTTTTCACTCGCGTTTTATTACAACAAAATAATTATTAATAGATGATTTTAAAAACAACAAAAACGCTAAACACTATTATATAGTAGTAATCTAACTAACTTTTATAAATAAAGAGTCATTTCTTTCTTAAATATGATATCTTATAAATTATATGAATATCTAACAGGTATAGAAACAAAAGCACTATTTAATATTCCTAACGATGATTTAAAATTCTTGAAAGAAAAAGAATTTATCAACATAATATCAAAACAAGAACATGATAATCTATACAAAAAAACAGAGCTCTTAAGAATTAAAAAACAAAATCTTGCTGAGATAAGTAATGACCTTGAACGAAAAAGATTATTATTAAAAACAGTCTCCAAACCTAAAAAAATATTTTCAACCAGAAATCAGAAAATGATTGCATCAGAAGATCAAAAAATTGCTTTAAGCACACAGGATAGTATAAATCTGTTAGAATCTGAAGCTGAACGACTAGATTCTATAATAAGCACGTTTGAAAAAGAACAAGGTGTTTTATCAAAGTTCTGCAGAGCAAAAGATTGCTATGTGGGTCTAACAGAAAAAGCTGTAAAATTTTTGCCGTTTCTAGAAAAATTCTCTGATAAATCAGCCGACTTTAACTTTGTAGATGACTACTTCGTAAATATTTTTGAAGTTGTTGAAAAAAGATATACTCGTTTCATAGACACACTCAAATTATTATCAGAACAAGAATATGATACAAGTAAAGATGAAGTTGTAAGTTTTGCTATGTCTTTAAGTAGTTGCAAAGGTGCATTAGAATTAATAATCGAACGAGCACAACACATAGACTGGTTTCTAAAGGAAAAAGGCTTTAACAATCAAAACTTAAAAATTGTTTCGGCAATAGTTCCTATAAATAAAGGCATATATTTGCTTGAACAAGAACTTAACGAGACATATGGTTTTGGAATGAATCAAGGTTGGAATAATAACTACGACACACTAATTGAACTGGCGCATGCAATGAGAATTAATGATACTCCAAATAACCGATTTTTAAAATTAGATTTAATGACTCATGCTATGCAGTATCATGGTTGGTCCAGGTCAAAACACACTGATTGTTGTGTTGCTGCATATTTAACTCGAATGAATAATGATTATGTGAATACAGCAGAGAAATTAAAAGCTTATTATGATAATCAGATTTTGGTTGCTGATTTGAATAACAGTTCTTCAAATCTTATATCTGCATTTCTTCTTATGGATATAAATGAATCCAAAGGACATTCATTGTCTGATTATAAACAACATTTTTTTGAATTTTCTGATATTCACTGGACAAAAGAATCTGACTCTGTTCCATTAGCAGGTCTCACAAGAATAAAACTCACTATTCCGGAAAAAAGAATTCTTGTGGATTATATTCATGATAAGTTTGTCAAAGAAAAACTTCATGACGTTCTAAAAGATAAATTAAACATGCACATTGTAATGCTTCTAGATAGTGCTATGAATTACATTAACAAAACTGTAAAAACTATTTATTCTGATGAGCCGAAAAAAGACTTTTTTGGCTTTAGCCATCAAATGTATTATTCTCTTATTGACTAAAAATAAGAAAAAATGTTATAAAAAAAGAAAAATTTTTGAGCTTAATTCACAGAATCAAACGTCAATCATTTCAATTTCAATGTTTAATCCTTCTGGTATCGGAACTCTCATGACAAGCCTTAGCGCACGTTCATCAAGTCCAAGGTCAATCAGTCTCTTATGTACACGCATTTCATATCGATCCCAAGTTGCTTTACCATCTCCACAAGGACTTTTTCTTGTCGTAATCTTAAGTTTCTTCGTAGGTAATGGTATAGGTCCTCTAATCATAACACCAGTTTTCTCTGCTACGCTCTTGATATAATTGCAAGTAGCGTTAACTTTTTCTATATCTGTACTTGCTAGTTTGATTCTTGCTTTCTGCATTTTCCTTAAACCTTTCTTCTTCGCTGCGGCTTACACCATGATAAAGCTCGCGTTCACCATGAATTAAAAAAAAACAAAAAATTAACTTATTTTTTCTTGACTAAGTCAATACACATACCTGCTGCAACAGTTGCTCCAGAATCTCTGACAGCAAATCTTGACATGTGAGGTATGTCTTTTTGTTTTTCAATCACTAATGGTTGAACTGGCTTAATCTTTACGATTGCAGCATCTCCGTTCTTTATAAAATCAGGATTTTCCTGTAAAACTTCTCCTGTTGCAGGATGTAGTTTTTTCTCAATTGCAATTATTTGACAAGCAATTTGTGCTGTATGTATGTGAAATACAGGTGTGTATCCAACAGTTATAACGCTAGGATGGTTTAAAACAACAATCTGAGCTGTAAATTCACTTGCAACTGTAGGAGGATTTTCTGCTGGTCCAATAACATCACCACGTGCAATGTCTTTCTTACCAAAACCTCGAACGCTGATTCCAACGTTGTCACCTGGTTGAGCTTCTTGCATTTGTTCGTGATGCATTTCTATACTTTTTACTTCACCAGGAACACCTTTTCCTTCTCTTCCAGGTGTAGCAATGACTTTTTGACCAACTTTCATGATTCCTGTTTCAATTCTACCAACAGGTACAACACCTATTCCTGTGATGTTATAAACATCTTGAATTGGCATTCTTAATGGTAGAGTTGTTGGTTTTTCAGGTTCAGTTAGATTATTTATTGCTTCAACAAGTGAACTGCCGGTCCACCAAGACATTTTTTCTGTTTTTTTGAAAACATTATCTCCTGGTAGAGATGCAAGTGGTAGAAATTGCATTTTTGCAGGGTCGTAACCTACAGTTTTCATTAATGTGCTCATATCATCTTTAATTTTGTTAAAGACTGCTTGATCATAGTTCTTCATATCCATTTTGTTTACTGCAATTATTAGTTGCTGAACACCGAGAGTTCTTGATAAGAACAAGTGCTCTTTTGTTTGAGCCATGATTCCGTCATTTGCTGCAACAACAAGGACAGCTGCATCAGCTTGGCTTGTTCCTGTAATCATGTTTTTGATGAAATCTTTGTGTCCTGGAGCATCTATTATTGTGAAATAATACTTGTCAGTTTCGAACTTTTTATGAGCAAGGTCAATTGTAACTCCTCTTTCTCTTTCTTCTTTCAGGTTATCCATGACGAATGCGAATTCAAATCCGCCTTTTCCAAGCTCCTCTGCTTTTTCTTTAAGTTTTCTTAGAGCTTGTTCATCTATATTTCCTGAGTCGAAAAGCAATCTACCTATGGTTGTTGACTTTCCGTGATCAACGTGTCCTATGAACACAAGGTTAATGTGTGGTTTGTTTTTAGCCATTTTATTCCTCCTCTATTAATTTTTAAAATGATTCTGGTCTTCGAAATAATAAAGTCTTTATATAGTTTATGGTTTTTATTCCTCCTCTTTTTTAAGGCCTTTTCTCTCCCTAATTTGTCTAGAAATTTTTTGTTGTAATTCATCAGGTAATCTTTCAAAAGCTTGATCTACCAGAAAGAATCCTCCGCGACCTTCTGTTGCACTTCTTAAATCTGAACTTATACCAAACATTTCAGCGACAGGGAGCTTTCCAATAACTGTGACTGATTCACCTTCTTGTTGCATATCAAGAAGTTGTCCTCTCTTGTTGGATATTAGTTTACTTATTTCACCCATGAATGTTGATGGCGCTTCAAATCTCAGTGTTTGTATTGGTTCATATATTAGTGGCTTTGCCATGGACATTGCTGTTCGTATACCTTCTCTTACTGCCGGATAAAACTGTGCAGGTCCTCTGTGAATTGCGTCCTCGTGAAGTTTCATATCAATAATGTTTACTTTTACATTAATACATGGTTCGTTCGCTATTGATCCTGTGTGCATAACACTTTCAAACATATCCATAATCATTTCTATGACTTCTCCAATATGTACGATTCCTCTTGTTGCGTCCACAAGGAGGTTTCCGTTGTAAATTTCTCTTACTTTTCTTGATTCTTTTGAATCCATTCCTGCTTCTTCTAGTGCTGACCAAAACACTGGATCTTTTTTCTTAACTCTTCCTTCAGATAGCTTTTTTTCTTTTATTGCATTTTGAAGTTCAGGTGTTAAAGGTTCAACTGTAAAATAGAGTTTGTTGTGTTTGTTTGGAGATTTTCCTTCAGCTGTTTCACTTTTTCTAGTTACTGTTTCTCTATATACAACAATTGGTGGACCCATCTGTATATCAACACCTTTTTTATTTTTTATTCTGTTTTCTATGACTTCAAGATGTAGTTCGCCCATTCCGCTCATTAAGTGTTCACCTGTTTCTTTATTAATCTCAATTTGAATTGATGGGTCTTCTTTTGAAACTTGAATTAACACTTCTATTAATTTTGGTAAGTCTGAAGGTTTTTTTGCTTCAATTGATTTTGTTATTACAGGGTCAAATAAGTGGCTGATTTTTTCAAAAGGTTCTGCTTCTGTTTCTGTAATTGTTTCTCCAGGATAAGCATTTTTCAATCCTCCAAGACCAATTATGTTTCCTGCAGGAACATTATCAACAACTTCTTTTTTTGCTCCGTTGTATACATAGATTTGTTGCGTTCTCATAGCTATTTTTGCTTTGTTCAAGTATATTGGTGTCCCTTTTTTCATTGTTCCTGAGAACAGTCTTCCGGTTGATATCTCCCCTGCTTGTGGATCAACAACTACTTTTGTTATCACGAATGATAAAGGTCCGGTTGAATCACAAGAAATTAGGCTTTTTCCCATTGGAGAGTCTATGTCTCCATGCCATAATTTTGGAATTCTGTATGCTTGAGCTTTTGTTGGGTTTGGAAGATGGGTTATTACTGCGTCAAGCACAACTTCGTGAAGCGGTGCTTTTTTTGCAAGTTCTTTCCAAGTGTCATTTTCATATGCATCAATTATCTCTTTGAAAGTTATGTTTTTCTTCTTCATATAATTTATTGATAATGCCCAGTTATGGAATGCTGAACCGAAGCATACACTTCCATCTTGTACATTTACTTGCCATTTGTCTCCATATTCTTTTTCTGCGATTTGTTTTATTAGTTTGTTGACAAATGTTATGATTTTTATGAATCGTTCTTGCATGGCTTCTGGCGTGAGTTTTAGTTCTTTTATGAGCCTGTCAACTTTGTTAATGAACAGTATTGGTTTGACTCTTTCTTTTAGTGCTTGTCTTAGAACTGTTTCTGTTTGTGGCATAACTCCTTCTACTGCACATGAAAGTACGACTGCGCCGTCTGCTGCCCTCATAGCTCTTGTTACGTCCCCTCCAAAATCAACGTGTCCAGGAGTGTCAAGAAGGTTTATTAGGAATTCTTTATTTTCAACCATATGTACCATGCTTACGGCTGCTGTATCAATGGTTATTCCTCTTGCTTGTTCGTCTTCATTAAAGTCTAATTGTAATGCTTTTCCTGCCAGTTCTTCTGACATCATGCCTGCTCCTGCAAGTAGATTGTCTGAGAATGTTGTTTTTCCGTGATCGATGTGTGCGCAGATTGCAATATTTCTAATCTGTTCGGGACATTTCATAATCCTCGTTACCTTATCTACCATTTTTTCTCCCATGATTATCACCTATGTTCTTGTTATATTTTTGTTTAATTGAATTTTATTGTTTTTTGTTGTTGTTTGTTATATTTTATAATATGTGTGTGTCATGAACTGTTTTGTATGTGTGTAGTTCTGCTTTTTTAAACCACAAGTCCATTTCATTTTTTGCATCATTTTCATCTGATGATGCATGAATCAGATTTTTTACAACTTGTTCTTTTGCATCACAATAGCTGTAGCTTGTATGTGCAAAGTCTCCTCTTATCGTTCCTGGTAATGCCGCTTTTGGTTCTGTTGCACCAACTATTTTTCTGACATTTTCAATAGCATTTATTCCTTCTAGAGCTATTGCAACCACTGGTCCTTCTTTTAGGAACTCAACAAGATATCTTCTGACGTGTTCTCCTCGTCTTTTACTGATATCTTCTGTATAATGTTTTTTTACAAATTCTTCGTCTTCCCAAACCATTTTCATTCCGATGATTTTTAGTCCAGTATTTTCAAATCTTGTTATGATTTTTCCAACCAGTCCTCTTTGTACACCGTCTGGTTTGATAAGCACTAATGTTCTTTGCATCATTTGTACTCACCTTATGATTTTTTACCTTCTTTTAATTGATGGTATTCATTTGTCCACTTAGTGGTTCTTGATTTTCTTCCAAGTTTTAGAAGGTTTTTTTCGCATTTGCTTGAGCAGAAATCAAGTATTTTTCCATCTTTTTTAATGTATTTTTTTCCTGTTCCTGCAGGTATTGGTTTTTTACAAAAATCACATTTTGCCATTTTTAGTTCACCTAAGAATTTCCTCTTCCTGATTTGTTAAGAGGTCTTGCTTCTATTTCTGTTTCTCTGAGCATTAGTGTGTCTCCTATTTGGACTGGTCCTCTAACGTTTCGTCTTACACTTTTATTTTTATCTCGTCCATCTAAGATTTTGCATCTGATTTGTGTTGCTTCTCCTCTAGTTCCTGTTCTGCCGATTATTTCTTCTACACTTGCAGGTACTGCGTTGGTGAATTCAACTTTTCCTTTGACTTCGTCTGCCATTTTTATTCGCCTTTTTCAAGTTGTTTTAGTGTTTCTTTGGCTTCTCCTTCTTGAGTTATTGCAACTGCTGCTGTGCCTACTGGTAGTCCTGCTGCGGCTCCTAATTGTTCTTTGCTATCTACTTCTACACATTTGATTCCTTTTTCTTTGCAGAGAAGTGGTAAGTGCATTGTGATTTCAGGTGGATTTATGTCCTTTGCGTATACTACTATTTTTGGTGTTCCTTTTTCTATTGCTTTTGTTACTTCGTTTGTTCCTTTTTTTATTTTGCCTGTTTTTCTTGCAAGTTCTATTGCTTCATATATTTTTTCGCTCATTTTTTTAAACCTCCGTGGTTTGTTCTGAGATACTAGAATTAAGCACCTCACTCAGCCTTTTTATGGGCTTCATCATTCACTGGTATTGTTTTGGAAAAATATTGTGTTTATAAATGTTTTCTTAGCACGTTATTACTTATAAGTGATTAAAAACCGAAATATTTAAATACTACTAATAACTTTTAAATAAAAAAAGGTGAATAATATGTTAAATCCAAACTATCTAAAGCAAAAAAACACAATATCTGATAATCTTGTCAGAGGACTAAACGAAGGAGTTCAAAGCCTTGCAACAATCTACAATGACGCTTGTGATTATCTGAACAAAGCAACTGAAAAAACAGTTGAAACAACAACAAAAACATTAGGTAATCTAGTAAAAACAGGTTATGCCTTAACAAAAGGCACAGTGCAAGGAATACTAACGCCATTCGCAATATATTCACAAGGAAAAAAATTAGGTGACAATCTTATTGCACTCGAAGAAAATTCTAATAACAAATGGGACTCGCAAAAAGCCATGAGTCGTGAAGAAAAAAACCAAAGACTATTAGAATGCGGAGCACAAACTCTAACTGTTATTTTAGGATACAGTCTTGCATTGACAGAAACAGCAATGACAGGAGGACTTGGCACATTTGCAAAAGTTGCAGTTGCAACAAACATCGCTGATGTTGGAATACAATACTGCAAAAAGAATGATGTCTTAGGAAAAGCCAAAGGGTTATATTTTAAAACTGCTGAAAAAGTGCATGACATAACTGACAAGATTTCTAAAGCATACAAAAACTCCGGGTTGCAAAAATCTGTTAATTTTTCAAGAGGCTTGACACATGGTTTATGGGCAGTAAAAAATCATATTAAGAAAAATAAAAACAAGAACTAAAGGTAAAAAAATGAGTTTTTTTGGAAATAAATCAACAATCATGGATGTTATTAAAAAAGAAGAGAAGAAAAAGAAAAATGAAGAACAAAAGTCAAATAAGCAATTGAAAAAAGATATGTATGATTGCTTTTCTAATTTGATGTTTTGGCCTGGTGGTAAGACGTCTTTTGAGGTTTATCTTGGCTACAAGCTTGATTATATAAAATTGTTTGATGGTTTAACTCGAATTGGTTTTAGGGATTTGTCTAAATCAAATCCTCAAAATTGTTTTCACTGTTATGATTCAAGATTGCCAGAGCAAGTTGTATCTGAAAAGTTATTTGATGAAAAAATTATAGGCTTCGTTTATAGTTCAAGGGTATTGATTCCTGTTAAACGAATTCAAGAAAATAAATAAAGGTGAAAAAAATGAAAAAAATGTTATCAAAAATTGGAACAACTATTGATATAATCGCTGACAAAGTATATTCAGGGATTGATGTGACCGGCAATAAATTGATGTTGGAAGAAAAAAGAAGTAATGTCTATGAGGATATGAGTTCTCTTGGAGAAGTTCTTGGAGTTGTAGCTAAAGGAACAGGCAAGGCAGTTTATAATGGTATCACAGACACCATAAAAGGTACAACAGAAGCATTGATAGATATGCACTTCCTGACTAACAGGTTTGTGAATGGTTCAAGACATAAACCGGGAGAAGTCAGTACAGTTAGAGATCTTAGTTATGCAGGTGCAATGGTTGCTTATACTGGAGTAACAATTGCTGCTGGTATGGCTGCTATACCTGCAATTCTTGCGTTATTGGCTTTATTCACTGCCACCAATTTTCTTGATATGGGCATCCAGGGAGCCAGAGCTTACAAAAAGATGCAGCTGGAAGAAGCAAAAAATAATAGGTACAGATAGGTTAAAATGTTAGATTTAAACAATGCAGAGATTTCAAAGGGCCTGTCTGATAAAATTAGAGCTGGCTTGAATACTGCAGGCCATGTTTCTGCTTCTGCAGGGATTGGTTTTGCAGTTGGTTTTGGACGTGGACTTATTACGCCTTTTTGCATATATTCACAGATAAAGCATTGTCATGATAATATAACTAATGGTCTTTCCGAGGATAAATCTTTTACAAAGAAAATCATGAAAAAGACAGATTACACACCTTTAATGAATAGGGTTGAAACAGCATCGGAGGTTGCAGGTCAAGCTATTGGTTTCGGGGTTTCTGCGATTCATTCATTTACTTATGTTATTGTAAAACAATTTTTTGGCGAAGGAGCTGAATGTTTAAAGTTTGCTCTTACAACCAACCTTGTTGATAGAGGATTTGCGGCCTACAAGGGTTTAAGGGAAGATTTGAAAACTGATACTAAGCTTCAAGGATTCTTAAAGACACTTCATCTTTATAAGTGATTATAAGTAAATTTTGTTAAAACCAAACATTTTTATTCTTTAATTTATTTCTCTCTCATCTAATGCTTTTTAGGAAAGATCTTGAGGAATCTGTAGTTGAACTAATCAAGTATGATATGGAATTGGAAACAGAGAATTTTTTGAGATTGAATAGTTTTAGTTTGAGAAAACCACCGGTTGTAATTCCTGATGAAGATGAAGGCACATATAAAGTTATTTTGAGCGATGATGAAGTTTTGTCTTTGAAAAGCGAGGATATTTCAAATATTTTAAAAATGGTTGAAAAGGGTAAAAAACCTGAGAAAATCCACGAAGTTATTGAAGAGTGGGCTAAAACAACTGGTTATTATGATTTTTGGAAAGTAGATCATTTAAATTCAGATGTTGGTTCTATACAAACTGGTGATGATTTAAGATATTTTAACAGAGAATTAAAAAGACTCAGTGATTTTTTAGAGAACATTTCTTCTAAAAGTTTTATCAAGGCAGGAATGGCTTATTCATACGATGAATCAGGCGATCGTTTAGATGCATTATTTAATGAATTGGCGGCAAAAGATGTATTTGATGAGATTACAATTGCAGATTTCAAAATTGAATACTCTGTTAATTACGAAGATTATTTTAAGTCTCTTAAGCCTTTCAAACCGACAAAATTCTTTTTTGATTTTAAAAATGTTTATATGTTAATTGAAGGGCTTTCGCCAAATAAGTATTATTCTGATTCTGCTAATGTAGTTTATTCTGATGAAACTGTTCATGCCACTGCTGGTTTTCGTTTAAATATTAATGATGAAGAAAAATCTGCTTTTGCACGAATTAAGCGTGAAGGTATTGCTAATCATATGAGTTCTTATGTTCAAATACCAAATCTCTTTATTCCTCATGATGAGTTCGAAACGAAGATGACAGGTATTTTAGGTTATAAAATTACTCATCCTTCTAAAATAAAAAATTCGATCGCAGCTATTTCTCCTGATAAAAACATTTTTTTGGTTCACACTTATGGCTCGAAGGATACTGGTTACGATTCTTTGCTTATTGTAGATGCTATTCCCTCTATTCTTGAGGATAAGTTGGGAGAATTATTAAAGACTCTTCTTTCTTAATTTTCTTTATTGTAGAATTCGATTGCTTTTGTTATGTCTTCTGTTTTCAGTTCCAACCAGTGCTTGTGAGTGTAGTATATTACAGCTTCTTTTGAGTCCCAAAGAAGTAGTCCTGAATATTTTTTTGTGTTTTCAATTATCAGGTTTGGTGGTGGAAAATATGATGTGTAAAGGTTTTCTTTTACATTATTTTTTTCTAGTTTATCAAGGTCTATCTTTCCAGCCATTGCTTTTCTCGTTAGTAGTTTTATCACACCTAGCACTTCTTCTTGTCCGTCGTATTTTACGCAGAAGTTCAAATATTGTTTTTCATTCTCTTTTGTGTCATCCATTATTCTTTTGAAATTTTCTATTAAGTCGGTTTCTAAATCAAACCAGCGTCCTATTATAAATACTCTAATATTATTTTTTTTGATTCTTTCATCAGTTATTAGCTTTTCAAAGAATGTTGTAAGGCTTTTTATTTGTTCAACAGTTTCTGTAGAAATGTTTAGTGTCAAAACTTTCAGGTTTGTTTTTATTTGATAATCAATGAATCTGTCTATTTGCTCAATATTTTTCTCTGTTGTTTTTTCTGTTGCGTTTTCATCTTCACTCCAGTTGTTCACTTCTTTTCCATTTATTGCGATGTGTTGTAGTGTTTTCTTTGGTTTTAACGGGTTTAAATCAGAAATGTTTGGTAGTGCCATGTTCTTTTGAAAAAGAATAACATTTATATATTTTTTCAGTTTGCAAGTGTTTTAATGATATTACTAAATCATGTTTTTGCTTTCTTGGGCTTACTCATTGGTTCTATTTCAGATTTGAAAACAAGGGAAGTTCCTGATTGGTTAAATTTTTCTCTTGTTGGCGTTGGTCTTGGTTCTTCACTCATTTTTTCTATTGTGTCTCATGATATTCACCCTTTTTTATGGTCTGTTTTGGGGTTTGGAGCTTGTTTTCTTCTTGCAATGTTGATGTATTACTCTGGTCAGTGGGGTGGTGGTGATAGTAAGATGATTATGGGTCTTGGTGCTCTTATTGGTTTAAATATTTCAGATGGTATTCCTTTGTTATTGATTTTCATCATAAATATTATTTTTGTCGGTGCTGTTTATGGCTTGTTTTGGACTTTCTTTTTAGCTTTGAAAAATTTTTCAAAGGTAAAACTCGCTTTTCGGGAACGTGTTTCTGGTAAATTGATTTTTGTTAGAAGAATTGTTTTGTTGCTTTGTTTTTTAGGTGTTGTCCTCTTCTTTTTTGTTCCTAATTTTTTGAAACTGCCTGTTTTAGTGGTTGTTGCGTTAGTTTTTTTATCTTTTTATTTGTGGATTTTTGTCAAAGTTGTTGAAGATATTGCGATGGTCAAGGATGTTTTACTTGAGGATTTGACTGAGGGTGATTGGGTTTTGGAGGATGTGTTTATTAATAATAAGAAGATTTGTGGTCCTGCTGATTTAGGAATCTCTAAAGGTCAGATTCAAAAACTTTTAAGGCTTAAGAAAGCTCATAAACTAAAGCATATTAAGATTAAGTTTGGCATTCCTTTTATTCCCAGTTTTTTCATTGCTTTTTTGTTGCTTGTTATTTTTGGAAACTGGTTATTTTTTTTCTTTTAGAATTTTTTTTGTTTTTCTAAATAATTAGTTATTTTTTTGTAATTGTCTATTTGTTTTGTCTCGAATTGTGTTATGAAATAAATATTATTCTTGAACTCTGCAACTAGAATAGATGGACTTGTTTTTATCTCTCCTGTTTTCCAATCTTCTTCTTTTGGTTCTGTTATGATATACAGCTTGTCTTTATTGAAGTATTCTAAGCTTTGTTCTAATTTTTTTCTTGCTTTAAAATCCATTATTCCTTTAAATTCAAGTTTAAATTCAAGTGAGTAATATTCATCATATCTGCCATCATGGCGATCACTTATTTTTTTGTATTTAGTTATGAGTTTTTTTTTATTTTTTTTAAACTCTTTTTTCAACTTCCCTTTTAAATCATTTTCTTTGTAATAATATGGTTCTGTACTTTTTTGTAGTTGTTCCTCAAATTTTCGAGGCGAAGGGGTTTGTAAGTATAGTGCATTCTTAAACTCAATCATGAATATGTTTGATGCTTTTTCGTAAACTGATTGTTCTATAGTCCCATTTGTAGATACTATTTTTTCTCTTTCTTTTTCGAATAATTTATGTACTGTGAATCTTGGTACTTGTATTTGAGTATATTTATAATCTATAACTCTTGATCTTGCCAGAAAAGAAATATCTATTTGTGGGTAGTTCATATTAATTTTTATTTCTCTGGCGAGTTCTATGAATTCATCTTCAAAATTTAGGCTTCTATTGACTGCTTCGTATCCGCAATCCTTTTTCAACCGCTCTGTTTCTTCCAATAATTCCGGGTCTTTTTCATACGTGGTTGTTAAAATATTTTCGAGTATTGTTTCGCCTATTTGCACTTTGTTTTGCACAGTCATCTTTTTAAGAATTGTTTTACTTTTTCTGGTTGAAATG
The DNA here is from genome assembly GCA_018817005.1 of Nanobdellota archaeon. Lineage (GTDB taxonomy): Archaea > Nanobdellota > Nanobdellia > Woesearchaeales > JAHIUF01. The sequence goes on along the minus strand of JAHIUF010000010.1, from coordinate 17,239 downwards.
CGTCTATTAGGAAGAATTTATCATGATACTCGCCTACGATTATTGCAGGTTTTTCGTATATGACTTGTTCTTCGTTCCAGTCGTCTTTTTCTATTTCTGTTATTAAGTATAAGTCTTCTTTCTTAAAATCTTTTTGCGCTGCAGAAAAGATTTTTTGTTTTGTTTTTATCGGAACGATTACTTGATGGTCGACAAAAAATACTTCATCGTCATATTTACTTAATTCTTTTTGTATAGCTTTTGGTTGCGGTTTTATCCTATAGCTATAACAATCTGCGTAAACGCCATTAGTTGATTGAAATCCATATTCATGTTCTTTTATTATTGCAAATAATTCGTTTGCTTGATTTATGAAGTTATGGATGGTTTTGGATAAATAATTGTTGATTAAAAAGTGGTTGTATGTATTTTGTTTTTTATACTTAATGATGAACTCTTCGTATTTGAAATGAATGGGATCTATTTTTTCACAAAATAAATTTCGAACTGCAAATATTGGTAGTTTATATGATTTTATTTCACCATCTTTTTTCTTATCAAGATATCTTGATTCTGTTAGGAATGATAAGTCAATTTCTCCAAATTTTAAATTATAAATTTCTTGTTTTAATTTACAAAATGTTTTTCCTTCAAATGTCAGTATTGGTGAGATTTTTTCTTCTGAGAATTGATTGTCTCCAACACGTACTTTTCTTGTTAGGTTTGTTTCCATTTCTTCGTTTTCTTGGATTAATTTTTCTATTGTTTCTATTTCTTTATTTGTTCCTTTTGCAGGTGATATAAACTCGTTTATTGGAAAGCTTCCGATGAATGTTTGATTTTCTTGTGTCATTTTATTGGTTTTATAGTATTTTTTCTGGTATGAAATTGTCTATTAGGTATGCTTGTTTTATGTATAGTCCTATTATTATTGAGGGTTCTGTTATGATGTTTGTTTCTGTCCAGCTTTTGATTTCGTTTATCATGTAAATTTCTTCTCCAAAATCATTTCTTGCAGTCTCTATTTTTTCCTTTGTTGTCTTTGGCAGAATGCAAGCATTTTCTATTTCAAAATTAACTATGTGCTCTCCTTGATTAAAGTTTGTTTCAATTAGATATGTTTTTTCTATTAATGAAAAATCCCAGTCATTGTCTGTGCATGGATTTGCTTCAAAATAATTTTTTATTTTTTCAAAAAGTTTTTCTTTTAATATGCTTGGGGTGTTTGATAAAGTGAATGCTAATTTATTGTATGAACCATTCCTGCCTTGTTTGAGAATTTTTACTTTGAATGTTGATTCTTCCTTTTCATTGGTGATTTTAAATATACCATATTTTGGGTATGGAAATTTCTTATCTTTGAGTGTGTAGAGATTGCCTTTGTTTAATATGTCAAGGTTTGTGGTTTGTAATAGGTTTGTGTCTAATTCTTTATATTTTGATGAAATTATTTTGTTTTTTATTATCATGATCATGTTTTCTTCCATTTGTGTTGTGTTCTTTGATTCTATTTCTCTTATTTTTTGTGTTAAAAGGTCTTCTTTTTCTTTTGTCTTTGTTGTTTTTTCTTTTAAGTATTGGCTTATGTCTTGTTCTCCTATGATTATTATTTCTTTGTTTATCAGTTGTACTCTTTGTTTGAGATCTTTTAGTTTTCTTTTTCCTTCTTCGCTTATTTGTATATATTGTTTTCCTGCTTTCACGAATTGTTTTATAATTTTTTCTTTTTCGAGAAGTGTTCCTATTTGTTTTTCTCCGTCTTCTCTTTTTGTTTCTAGCTGTTCTATTTCTTTGTTGTAGTATTCTATTTTTCTTTCTCTTTGTACTTCTTCTCTTACTTGTTTTGTTTTGTTGAACAGGCGGTATGTGCCTTTGGTTTCTTCTTTTTCTTTCTCTCTTGATAATTCTCCAATTGTTTCAGAGATAGTATTTATGTTGGTTTGTATTCCTGGTATTTTTTCTGTTTCTTGTTTTATATGATTGTATTCTAGGGCATTCATTGTTTCTATCAGCCATTGTTTTTCTAGGTATTCTATCTCTTTTGTTGTTATTGTTGTGTTTTTTTGGTTTGTTATATCTTCTAGTGCGGTTATTACTCCAGGGCATGCTTGTATGTTTGTTGGGTTCATTTTTCTTGTTGTTTTTTATAGTATTTTTTCTGGTATGAAATTGTTTATCAGATATGTTTTTTCTTCGTATAGTCCTATTATTATTGAGGGTTCTGTTATGATGTTCTTTTCTGTCCAGCTTTTGATTTCGTTTATCATGTAGATTTCTTCACCGAAATCATTTCTTGCAGTCTCTATTTTTTCCTTTGTTGTCTTTGGCAGAATGCATACATTTTGGACTTCAAATATTGCTTCGCCATAAGTTGTACAAAAGAATTCTTTAAAGAAAAAATCTGAATCTCCTTTACTTATCAATTTGAAGTCTATTTTTTTTTCAGATGTTTTAGGTTTAGTTTGTCTTGTTCTGAAATATTCTTGTATGTTTGTTATCAACTTGTTTTTTATGGTGTTTGAGATGCATTCTGAAAATCCAACCCCTAATTCGACTAAACGACTGTATTCTGAGCTAAACAATTTCAGTTTCATGTCAAATGTTGAATCTTCTTTTCTATTTGTAACTTTGAATACACCGTATTTTGGATATGGGATTTTTTTGTTATCCCAAGTCATTAGAAATCTTGTGTTTAGTTCGTCCAGTTTTATTTCCTCCAAGAAATCTATGTTTATTGGGTTGTATTTTGTTGATAATATTTTTTGTTTCAGAATTGGTATTAAATTTTTTTCAAATTGTGTCGTGTTTTCTTCTTCTATTTCTCGTATTTTTTGTATTAGGTTTTCTTGTTCTTCTTTTGAAATATTTGTTTTTTTTGACACGTATTTACTTATGTCGATTTTTCTTATGATTGTTTTTTTATTCTCAGTGATTTTAATTCTTCTTTGACCTTCTCTTAATGTTTTTATGCCTTTATTGTTTATTAAAATATAGTGTTTTCCAACTGATTTATACTGGTTTAGTTCTTTTTTGATTGTACTTATTTCTTGTATTTTTTCATTTATTCGTGCTTTTTGTTCTTCTGTTTTGTCTATTTCATTTTGGAAGTATCGTATTTTTCTTTCATTTTCCAGTTCTTCTTTTTTTTGTTTTTCTTTATTGAACAAATACACGATTATTTTGTTTTCTTCTCCTTTTTTTTCTTTTCTTAAACTTTCTGTTATTACTTGTATATCATCCAATTTTGATGTTAGAACTGGCAGTTCTTCTAACTTTTTTTCCATTGCAGAATGTGTATTGTTAATCATAAGTTTTATTAGTTGTTGTTCTTCCAAGAATTTCAACTCCGCCGTTTTGAGAGTTGTTGTTTCTTTACTTGCAATTTCTTCAAGTGCAATTATGACTCCTAAGCAGTTTTGGTTTGTTGTTGTCATTTTATTGGTTTTTACTGTCTGGTTTTTTTTTGTAAGCGTTAATTTCTACTGGCAGAAAATGGTCTATTAGGTAACATTTATCTTCAAAAATACCTATGATTATTGCTGGTTTTTTTCCTTTTACTGTTTGATTCCAACATTCTCTTTCGATTTCAGAAACCAGATATACTTTTGTTTTGAAGTATTCTATACCTTGCATTAACTTGTTTTTAGTTTTTGGTGGCAATAAAACATCGTTTTGATATGTGAATTGGTTTGTGGGTTTTAAGTGGTAATTTCTGCAGATTTGTTTTCCTATTTTTCTGTTAGGCATATTAAATATTCTCCCAGAAAAATAGTTAGGATCATACGCACTAAGTGCTGAGGGTTCTATGCATCCCATTTCATTTGGTGCAGTGCTGAATTCAAATGTTTTTGATAGTTGTTCTTCGAGTACGATTGGCAGTTTATCGATTGATTCTAGTTTTACACCTATTTCTTTATGTTTTGCTCTCATTAAAATACTAAATTTAGAATTTACTTTTTTTAATATTTCTTGCACTGCAAATCTTGGCAGTTGAATTACATCTAGTTTATTTTTTTTGTTTCTATGGGCAATAGTTGTGTGTTCTTGTAAGAATTCAAGATTTATCAGAGGATATTTTCCATGTAATTGTTGTTTTGTTAGTTCTTTGTTTGTTTCTGTTTCAATGTTTAATGGTTCTGTTGATGCATTTGCTTTGCTGTATAGGGATGTTATTTCTTCCAGTTTATTTCTGTCCAGATATTCTCCAAAATCAAGGTATTTATTTAGGATGAATTCGCCTATTTTTATTTCAAGTCCCATTTTTCGTTCATAGAAATGAGGTTTTATTTAAAAACCTTTAGTAAATTCACTACTATTTAGTGCTAATCAACTTCCAAAATATTTAAATAACCAATAAGAATGATTTTTTTAAGATGACAACATATTCTCATTCAAGAATAAGCACTTTTGAAAACTGTCCATTAAAATTCAAATATAATTATATCGACAAAGTAGAAGTTCTTATCGAACAATCAATTGAAGCATTTATGGGAAGCATGGTGCATGATGTGCTTGAAAAACTCTACAAAGATTTAAAATTTCAAAAAACAAATAATTTACAAGAACTTCTGGACCATTTAAAAGAAATCTGGGAAAAAAACTGGTCTGAAGAAATACTTATCGTTAGGAAAGATTATACAAAAGAAAACTATTTCTCCATGGCTGAAACATTTCTATCCGATTATTATAACCACTACAAACCATTTAATCAAGGAAGAACAATTGATACAGAAAAACGAATACTTCTATCGCTAGACTCGGAGGGAAAATATCAATTGCAAGGCTATATTGACCGATTAGTGCTTGTAAAAGATGGTGTGTATGAGGTTCATGATTACAAGACAAACTCAAGTCTTCCGACGCAGGAATACCTTGATTCCGACAGACAACTGGCATTATACGCTATTGCTGTACAAGAGATGTATCCTGATGCAAAAGAAATAAAACTAATATGGCACTTTTTGGCATTTGACAAAGAGATGCAAAGCAAACGAACCGATGAAGAGTTAGTATCTTTAAAAGAAACAACTATTGGCAAAATAAAGGAGATTGAGTCAACAAAAGAGTTCCCGCCAAATGTCACTCCTTTATGTAGCTGGTGTGAATTTAAAATTATTTGTCCCAAGTGGAAACACGCTGTAGAAATTGAAAATAAAACGCCTGAAGCATTCAAAGCAGATGATGGGGTTAAGCTTGTTGATGAATATGCAAAACTTAGGGATGAGGAAAAGAAGATTGCAATAAAACTTGAAGCCCTAAAAGACAGCCTTGCAAGGTTTGCCGAACAAAAAGGTGTTTCTGCAATTTTTGGCAGCAATTCTAAAGTAAATATTTGGAACAAGATGTGTGACAAATTCCCTAAGTCAACAGATCCTGATTATGAAGAATTTGTTGACATGGTGAAAAAACTAGGGTTATGGAGTGATTTTTCCAGACTTGACGCTTTTAAATTAGAGAAAGCATTTGAGGGAAGAGAATTGTTTCCTGAGATCAAATCTGTTCTTGAAAAATTTGCAAAAAGGGAAAAGATTGAAAGAATTTATTTGAATAGGAATAAGAAGTGAATTCATCAATAATGCTAAACCCGATAAATAATCATTGTTGAGTGATAAAAAACGAAATATTTATATGTTGAACTATATTTCTTTTCTTGTATGAACAAAAGTTCCAAACTGATGTGTATTACTGCCGGTTTAGCTTTGTGGTATCTTATACATCCAAATCCTAAATTCACTTCAAGCAGTGAAAAATATTTTTTGCCCGACACAATTAATATTGTCAATACAAATCTTCCATATCACGAAAAAATAATTCCAAATAACGCTTCATCAGCAGATGCGACTTCTATTGATAAAAAAGTTGAAACCTCTGTCGATAAACCGATTTTTGTTCAAAGATCACAAACTCTTCAATCCAAATCAACTCATTCTGATTTTAAAGATAACAGAAAAACATTAATAATTCAAGCAGGAAATAATCGCGATAGTAAAATTTTAAAAAATGAAGACTTTAAAGCACAAAAATATCTTTTAACAGATGAAATTAATTTTTCAAAGGATTTTCATATAATAACCGATAGATATACATTAACTAAAGGCGAAGATTGGTTGGTTACAAGAGCTATTGGGCATGTGGCTTCATTGTCAAGAAAACTATTTTTTTGGGATTGGGATATAAGCAAAGGTCCTGATTATAATATTTCAAGATCAACATTGGCAATGCTTGAAAAAAATAAATCTCTTGATGGTCTTACAGTAAGACTTGGTTATAATGAAGCATTATACGATTTTCACAGGTTGTTTCACGATCCGCAGGTTAAAAAAAGAAATAACTGGTTTTTTAGAGCAACATTTGGATTTTGTTCAACATTCGGAAAAGAAATTTGGGCTGAACTTGGTAGAGGTGACTATTATAATCCTTGGACGCAGACGGCAGTGGTTTATAGTAATGTTGAATCAATTGCTGCTCATGAATTAGGTCATCATCAGGACTTTCATAGATTCAAAACAGATGCGTGGTATAGTATGGCAAGAGCATTACTCCCAGTAACATTATATCAGGAATGGAAAGCAAGCACTAATGCAAGAGATGATATGCTTGCGAACTATGATAAAGGTCAGTTCAATAGATATTTGTTGCCTGCGTTTTTCACATATCTTTTGTTTTCATATAATTCCCTGAAGAGATTGGTAAAAAAGATTAAGGAATAATTGTTTAAGGCACTCTTTCAAAGCAGTCCATTAAGTAGTTTTTTTCACCTTCTTTATCTTCAATTTTTTCTGAAGGCTCTTTTTTTTTTTCTATTATGGGCTCTGATTTTTTCCCTTCTTTTGTTATTATTATTTTGTTTTTTATAGCGTCATGTACTGATTCTAATTCGTTTTGCGGAATTTGTTTTGGTTGCCATAAAAAATTTAGTCCGTCGTCTGGTTTTCTTGCAATGACATCGAGTGTGAAATGTTCATCTTCAGTACTGATTATGTTAGTTCCGTGTGCACCGATTGTTTCAAATAATGCTGCGGCTGTATGATTTGCAATTGTGAATAATTGCAAGACTTCTTCTGATTCTAAATCCTCTATTTTAGCAAGGTGTTTTTTCGGTATTATTCTTACATGTCCTTTTGCTGCGGGTTTTTTCACGAGTATTGCTACTACTATTTCATCCTCATAGATTATTCGTTCTTTGTCCTTTAATAATTCACATATTTCGCAGGCCATTTTCACGTAAACATATCTGTTATTTTATCAAGTAAATCGTCTTTTTTCTTTTCAGCGGGTTTTTTTCCCTGTGTTTCTTCAGACTCTTTTTTTCCCTCTTCTTTTTTCAATTCTGTTTTGGTCTCTTCTTTTTCCTTTTCGGGTTCTTTTTGTTCGTCTTTTGGTTTGCTCAAAAGTTTGTCTTTTGGCACACTAGCAGCTTCGCTACTTCGCGTCTCTTCTTCTTTTATGATTTCAGCCTCGACAACTCCCGGTTCATTTTTTTGTCCTGTTGCCCTTAATTGTTTAGATAATTCCTCAATGTTTATGTTCTGAAATATTGCTTTTAATTGGGGATTAGTATTCATTGCTTGTTTGAGCTGTTCAGGGTTGTTTATGATTATTTCTTTTAGTTGAGGATTTTGTTCTAGAATTTGTGCGAGTTGTTCTCCAGAGGGTTGAGTGAATTGTTGTTGCGGTCGTGTTTCTGAACCTTTTTGTGTTGTTCTAGCTTTCGAAGTTGCACTGAGTTTTGCTTTAAGAGGTCCTAATAACTCGTCTTGGTTTACATCTTTTTTTGGTATTTGAAAGTTGTCTAGGTTATCTCCTGGTTCTCTTGGTATTATGTGAAATAAAAAGTGCGGGCTTTGTTGTCCTGCAATCCCTCCATTTGCGATGAATATAGTTGCATTATTTGTTACTGCCCCCTCTTTCACACCTTTGGCTAGAAATTTTAGATTTTTGAAGATGTGATCAAAAACATCTTTTGGCATTAGTGGCATTATTTGTATGTGTTGTTTTGGCAGAACTAATGTGTGTCCTTTTATTGATGGATAGATGTCTAGGATTGCAATCATTTGGTCGTCTTCATAGACTTTATGTGATGGAACTTCACCTTTTATTATTTTACAGAAAACGCAGTTTTTTTTTTGAAGTTCTGCTATTTCTTCAGGACTCATGTTTTTTAATTCTTCTTCTGATATTTGTCCTTCAGGCATGTTATTTATCATACTTTACTTCTCTATTTAAATATTTCTTTATATTTCTCCGAAAATAAATATTTTTTCTACTAATGAGTGATTAAAAAAGAAATATTTATAAATACTTATGTATTTCTATAATTAAATGAGTATTAAAAAAATGACAAATCCATATTCTGGATATGTTAAAAAAGAGTGGGAACAAAACAGTTTCAAACTAGGGGATATGCCAAAAGGTATATTATCATTGGGAGTATTTGCAGGAACAGTCTATGGTCTTTTAACAATTATTTCAAGTATAGCCTCTTTAGCCAATGGCTTTCAAGACCCAGAAAATTATCACTTCTACCGAGCTCCAGGTGGACTACGAGTTGGAAAATACTCTATAGCAACAACTGATTCTACTTCTGTAGAAGACTATTTAACTGTTGGATTGTTTCGTAAAACAGGAATTTATGATGGACACAATTCAGTACCAAGAGATAGTCTTGTAGATTTTATTGCTAATCAAAAAGATTTTGGAAAAAATGTTTATCTATACAGAACAGATGTTTTTGCAGATTCAAGCATGATAAAAGAACAAAAAATGTTTTTCAAAGCAGATAAAAAACTCGCAAAACTCAGAGATAAATATGCTGGGCGTGTTGCAGAAAAAACTGTTGATTACAACATAAGGATTGCAGAAGAACAGGTTGAGGCAGAACAATTAAAAGTAGAACAAGCAAAAACAGATAGTACAAAAACAGTATGCGATACAACTAAAACAAGATAATCTGAAAAAGTGTTTTCTATTTAAAGAAAAGAACCGCTTTGTCCAAGTTTTTTCTTAAAATCCTCAATTACACTAACACTAGATGGATTAGTCTTATATCTCAACGCCAAGTAATAACTAGTCCAATCACCCATGTAAATTGCTGAGAAAAGCTTTGTAAGAAAAGTATCTCCTTTTACAGCAATGTCAGTAACGTCAACACCCTCTCTTCTAAGAATTTCCTTTGTTACATCCATACGCTTTAAGATTCTTCTATTATCAACATCAACTTTTAAGTTTATGACATGGAAATCACCTTTGCGATTCTTATAACCCTCTAGCTCGTTATGGTTGAGTTCCGAAAATAAGTGGTAAAAAGCCATTGTTTTAGCATTCTCATTCAACTGTGTTTTCCAACGATAAGCCACTGGCGCAAATAATTCACTGGAATAAATTATAGGTGTTTTATCAACAAGTTTTTCAGATAGTTTTATTCCTGTTTCTTCATAAATATCTTTTGAAACTGCTTTTATCAATCTTTCAACATCAGCTTGTTTATTGCTTACAATGCGTAAATTTTCAAGAACTTTCACTATTGGAAAGAATGAATATGCAAGTGCTGCTCTGGGCTGTATTCCTGAAGGAATAAGTATTAGTTTATGCCTATTTTTTTCAGCGAATTCTTTAACTTTTCCACCCGAAGTTATGGCTACGATTTTGCAGTCATTTCTAAGAGCCGCCCTATATGCAGATATTGTTTCTTCTGTATTTCCAGAGTAACTGCTTATAAACACAAGGGTTTTTTCATCAACATGTATTGGTAAGTCATAGCTTCTACTAACATCCACATTTATTTTTTCAAAAGAAAGATATGATTTTAATATGTCACCAGCAATTGCGCTTCCACCCATTCCCGCAACAACAATTCGATTGATTTCACCTTGAAAATCAACGTCTTTACCTAAGCTATAAGCTTCTTTGATTTGTTTTGGAAAATCTTTTATCGCACCCTTCATATCATCCGTGTCGTACTGATAAAAATCTTTTGGAAAAATACTTTCTTCTTTTTCTTCTGACATAAAATCACCTGTAAATTGTATGAAGTTTATTCTGTTTAAATATTTTTCTTGTTGGAAATGTTTAAATATGGTTTCTCATTTTTGTTTTTTTATGAGTGATTTTGAAATTTACGAGCCAAGAGAGGATTCTTTTCTTTTACAAAAACAGATTAAGGATTATGCAAAAGGCGATGTTCTTGATATGGGCACTGGCTCTGGGATTTTAGCAGCAGAGGCTTTGAAATATGCTGATAGAGTGGTTGCTGTTGATATTAACCCCAAGGTTATTTCGCATTGCAAAAAACTTTATCCTGCTATTGAATTTCGTGAGAGTGATTTGTTCTCAAATATTTCTGCTGATAAAAAATTTGACTTGATAATTTTTAACCCGCCTTATCTTCCTGATGAGCCCTTAGCTCCAGATATCGCTCTTGATGGCGGCCCTTTAGGTTTTGAACTTATCGAATGCTTTTTGCAGGGTGTTTCTGATTATTTAGAGCCTGATGGCAAGATTCTTCTTCTTTTCAGTTCTCATTCGAGACCTGCCATGATTCACAAAGTGTTAAAGAAAAAAGGTTTTCGCTATAAACTAATAGCGACTGAAAAGCTTGCTTTTGAAGAACTCTATGTATATGTAATTTCAAGGTTTCCAGTTTTACATAGCGATATTTCACTTGATATGAATGTTTATAATATCAAAAAAGATTTAAAGCCTTAGTTCTTATTAGTATTATTATGAATAAAATTTTAGCTAAAGGCAAAAGGGGTCAGGTCTATGTTTACAAGTCAAGTGTTGATGGTAAAGAGGTTTGTGTAAAAGAATTGAACCCTGAGTCAAAAGCCACCAATGTTTTAGCAAATGAAGCTACTTTTTTGAAGATTGTGAATGAATATGGGATTGGTCCAAGACTTCTTGGTGCTGATAAAGATAAGGTTTTCATGGAGTTTGTTCAAGGTGAGCGAATCTTGGATTTTTTCGAACGGGAAAACAAAACTGGAATTGTTAAGGTTGTAAAAAATGTTCTTGAACAAGCACACACACTTGATGATATTGGTATAAACAAGCTTGAACTCACAAATCCTTATAAACACATCATTGTGCAGGACAAAAAGCCTGTAATGATTGATTTTGAAAGGTGTAAGAGGACAACCAAACCGAAAAACGTGACTCAGATTGTGCAGTTCTTGACTTCTGGAAGGGTTAAAAGAATTTTAAAAGAAAAAAGTATTGATTGGGATAAAGAAGAATTATTGGCTCTTGTAAAAGATTATAAAAACGGTTATTCTGATGAAAAATTTAAAGAATTAAAGAAAAAAATAAATTAGTTTCTTATTTATCTTTGGCGAAATCAAAAACTGATTTTAGCGCAGCCATTATTGTTGCTGGAACAAATAACATCAGAATTGCATCTAGTATGTTTCCAATGATTGGAATTACGTTCATAACATCACTTCCAAGTGCACTAACAACGACTAGTATTGCGCTTTCAATAAGAAATGCGTGTGTTTCTTTCTCTGTAATATTTAAAAATCCAACTATTAGACCTAATATTACGAGCAACCATGCAACACTGTTTTGTATTCCGAATAAACCAAAAACAAGTGCAAGGATGAACCCCGTAACAAAAGCCCATTTTCCAGAACATTTTTTACAAGTTTTCTTCTTGACCATAAGCATCACCTCAATTTAGTTTATTATTGATTTATTGTTTATTTAAAATTTTCGATTAGTTTTTTGACAGATACTTTTATAAAACTTTGAGTGTTAGTCTATTTTTATGAAGAAAGTCATGGTTTTTGGAACTTTTGATTTACTGCACAAGGGTCATGTTGATTTTTTTAAGCAGGCTAAATCTCTTGGCGACTATTTGGTTGTTGTTGTTGCAAGAGACTCTAATGTTTTGCGTTTGAAAGGTAAGGTCGCTGATTCTTCCGAGAAACAAAGGCTTTTGGCGGTTAAGAGTGTTTCTTTTGTGGATAAAGTGGTTTTGGGTAGTTCAGATATTGGTTCTTACAAAGTAATTCTTGATGAGTCGCCGGCAATTATTGCTCTTGGTTACGATCAGGATGTGTCTGAAAATGTCTTGAAAAAAGAGCTTTATGCGTTGGGTTTGAATGTTGATGTTGTTCGATTGAATCCTTTCAAGCCTGATGTTTATAAGTCGAGTAAATTAAAGAATTCTTGTTAAGAAAACAAGCTTACTACATAAATATATTCCAGTTCTTTTTCTGTGTTGTTTTTCACATTATGTTCTACTTCTGATGGTATATAATGTGTTTGTTCTGCGCAAAGAATTATGTCTTTTAAGTCTTTTTTTTGAAGGGTTGCGCAACCTTTTAGAACAATTATTATTTCTTCTCTTTTATCTGTTTTGTGCCAACCAATCTCTTCTCCTGGTTTGAGGATTACTCTGCCGCTTTTTAGAGCTTTGCTTATTGGTGGTTTTATCAGCGATTCATAACTCATGTTTATTTGTTGTTGGAGAAGTTTTTATAAACATTATTGTTTTAAATTATGTGTTCGATACATTTTTTGAAGCATCTCTTCAGATTTTTGAAAGAACGATCGATATATGAATTCCCTGAAGTTAGAATCTTCAGAGTATTTTTCCAGAGGTACGCCTGTGTGTGCTTGTTCATAATCTATTAATTCATTAATTATTTCTCTTGTAACGTATCTTCTTGCAACACACATTTTTAAAAATGAGTCTCTGACTTTCTGTAAGAGCTCTGGGTGCAGGTATAATTTTTCAAAACCTTGTGTTCTTTTAAATTCAACCTCTAAATCCTCAAATGATCCAACTTTTACTGTTTTCCCTCCTATTTCTCCGTAATAATGATCCAATCCTTTTGGAACGATTTCTGCAACTATGATGTTTTGTATGCCTCTGGGTTTTGCAAAAATTGGACAACTCATTGGTGTTAGATAGTTTTTGCAAAAGTCTTTTTCATGCCAATCTTTACTTTTGTTGTCAAACCACTCTGTTATAGCGTATATTTTTGTTTTTATGGCGCTATCAAAAAAAGGAGAATATTTTGAATGATTTTCATGTATGAATTTTTTTATCTCTCCAGCACGTATTCTTCTTTCAAAGGTGTGATTTAGAATGCTTGTTAATTGTTCGACTGTTTGTTCTTGATTGAAATATGAGAATATTTTTGGTTGTTCAATTTTCATTCTCTCAACAAATTCATTCACCATACAATCATTATTTATCCAATGAAGAAATGCGCAGTCAATGTAGTTTAGTTTGAAATCCTTGTTTTGTTGCTTCTTTTTTTCAAAGATCGGGTTTACTAATCGAGTAATTTTTTCGGTGTTGAGTTCTTCTTTGACAAATCTTGAAAATCCAATATCTTTTAGGTCTTTTAGAAAATCCATTTCTTTGGAGTAATCTACTTCTTTACCATTCAATTTTATGTCTGAAGCGGTTTCTTGTGGTGATTCATATCCGAATTCTTCAACAACCACTGCATCGATTGCTTTATCGACGATTATGTCTAATTCTTTTTTTCTAAGTTGTATATCAATTACTGGTGAGAATGGTCTGAGTATGACTGTGTAATCCTCGGTTGTTTGGTTTTTTGGAAATCTTTTTTTTAGTATTTTTAGTGAATCATCCACAATCGCGTCTATTTGTATCTTATAATCGTTGTTTATTGGAATTTCGTTCATTTATTCACCTGTGAGTGGTAAGAAAGGGGTTGCTCTTTTTAATGCTTTCGAATTATGAATCATTAAGAATGATGATTGAAGCATACCTATTATTTGATGGGATGATTGCAGATAATCACCAATTACAATATAATATTTGGAAACAATTAAGTTTGAATTTTGAACTGCGTTTCAATGCATTAAAAAAAGATATTGAAAAAATAACTTAATTGTTTTCAATAAAGCTAACAAGTACTTTATAAAAGCCGTAAACTTTAAATACAAGTGAGTTAATAGTTTTAGAAAGGAAAAGAGGCTTTTACATGAAAAAAACTTTGTTGCTATTAATATTTGTTCTACTCTCGTCAATGGCTTATGCTGCAATTGGAGGCGGAGTTGTTATTGATATTGGTGTTGACCCTACTGAATTAAAAGCAATAATTTCCGAACCAATGACTAATCAAGAAATATACTTTGGTGACAGTCTGACTTTTAAAGGTGGTGCTAGTGGTGGATCTAATCTATACAAATTTTATGATTGGGAGTTTTGTGCTGATTGTGTTCCTCAAACTGCTATGATTCAAAATCCAGGAGAGGTTATTTTTAACAAAGCAGGAAATTATGAGGTTAAATTCACGGTTACTGACAGCAAGGGCGCAATAGCCACTGCAACAAGGATGATAAGTGTTTTAAGTAATCACCCGCCAGAAGCTAACATTATAAGCCCTCTTGATGATGCTGGTTACGGTGTTGATGCAAAAATTGGCTTTGAGGTTGTAGCTGTTGACCCTGACGGCGATGGGATGGAGTATTATTGGGACTTTGGAAATGATACTGTTAATTTAATCTTTGACTTAGAAAGAGACAATAGGTTTGCGAATGAAATTAATTATTCTGTTCCTGGAACGTATTACGCAAATGTAACTGTTACTGATAAAGGCGATCCGCGAATGAGCATTGTTAAAAAAGTCACTGTTAATATTGAAGAGGAATTGAACTTAAATCTTTTATGCACTCTTGCTTCGGGTATTTCATGTCCTGAGGGCGAGGTTGAGGTTTTAAGGATTTCAAACGTGACTTCAAACATTTCTTATATTGACTCTGATACTGGTATTTTGATAAACACATCTCTTCCTTATGCAAATGCGCATATCGCTCCGCCTTTAAGCATTTCTTCTGCTGGTGAAAATTACACTCCTGTTTGTTGTGTGGGTGATATTTATGTTGAAAGTTCAGGCGTTATAAATGAACACTACGCGTCTATGCGTCTTTATTCTGATTTTTCAGGCGGACACATTACTAATCCTAGTATTACTTATCTGCCTTTAAGTTTATACTTGAAATTCACAGGTGATCGCGCAGGAACTATTTGTAAGGTCTTGACCACTTACAGGCTTGAAAATTATTCTTGTAAGAGAGATGATTGTTATGTTAATGATGATTATGATACTTCTAACATTCCTCTTTGTCCTTGTGACGCTGATGGTTGTGGATTTTCTGATAGTAAAGAATTCGTTGCTGACAATGATTTTTACGATTTTAAATGCAAGGATGTTGATGCTATTGGTACCTTGGTTTATACAAGGCAGTTAAGCGTTCCTTACAGTGAATACTCTGCCTGTAGTAATTATTACAAGAATACAGAGTCATACACTTGCATGTATTCATACTTCGGTCTGGAAGAGGGCGGCGGCGAGCACATCGCCAGATGCGGATTGTACCCGACAGAGATGTGCTGCGGCATGCCTGAAGACTGTTCGAACAACAGAAACGACAACCCTCATGAGGATGACTTTGCTGACTGCGTTGACCCTGTATGCCACGGTGAAAGCCCTAAGGCCTGCGGATTAAGTAAAGTTGAAGGAAATTATACTGATGGAGCTATTTATGATGATGATTTAGAAACATGGATTGTTCCTGCTTATTATTGCAGTTCAGGTTTTGATGAGGGTGTTTCTGACCTTCCGGCTTTTGTCTCTTCAATGCATGACCCGATTAATACCAAGCACTGCTGCAAGGTGGGAGACTACTGGGATCCTGATTATCCACCTGGAGAAGGTTCTTGTCGTGATTATAACCCTTGCTATGATTTAATAAGGTCTGAAACTTGTAAATTCGATATTTCTGATTGCGAGAAGCTGAAAGATGAAAACCAAAGGAGTCGTTTTCGGGATTGCATGAATGATTATTTTACCGACCTGAACTGTTTAATCATGCCCGAGGCTGGATCTGATGATGCTCCCCAGGCTTGCTGTCCCACTCACCAGTATGCTGAAGACACCTTTGCATATCTTGACGTAAAGGTTTATATCGTGCCTTGAAGTTTTTCGAAGATTTTTCGTTTTTTTCTGTGAAACTTTTTTAAAGGGTTGATTCTCTGAATGCTTATAATGATTGAAGAGAAAATAATTTTTTCGGCAGAATGATAGTTTATATGTGCAGAATCAAAAGATTTAAATACCAAATATGGTTAACATTAACCAAAAATGGATAATTTACTAAAATTAATTCAAACTTTAGGAAAAAATCTTAATAATCAAATTCCAATTAGGCAGCTTTCCAAAGAATCAAAAATACCTTACACCACAACATATAGATTAATCAAAAATAATAAAGACATATTTATCATTGATAAAAAAGGCAATATAAAATTATGCTCATTAAATCTGAAAGATAATATAACAAAAATCTATCTCATTTTATCTGAAAGAAAAGAAGCTGAACAATTTTTTAATAAAAATCCAAAATTCAAAGTTTTAAAAAAAGAAATTCCATCCGGAGATTATTCTTTAATCCTTTTTGGCTCAAGAGCAGAAGGAAAACAAAGAGAAAAAAGTGACATTGATTTATGCGTTATCAACAAAGATGGAAAGAAAAATATCAGCTTCTCAAAATTTGAATTATTGTTCAAATTAGAAATAAATCCAATATATTTAAAAGATAAGGAATTTAAGCAAATGTTAACAGAAGAAGAGCAGAATCTAGCAAAAGAAATCGTTAAGAAACACATAATTTTATATGGAGAAGAGTGTTTTTGGAATTTAATTTGGAACAACAAAAATCAATAGATTTTTGAGCATTCAATCGGAGATTGAATAAAATGGAATTTGATAAAGAAACTTATAAAGAAGAATTTGAAAAATTATTGAAGAGAAAAGAAGATAAGAAGTTCTACATTAAAAAGAGCAGTTCAATATTCAAAATAAATAAATTTGTCAAGAAAGGAACAGATAGTCTTGAATTAGCAGAATTTATCAAAAAATCAGATAAGAGTGCTAAAGACTATTGGACAATAACTATCTGCTATTATTCTATGCTTTATATCGCTAAAGCAGCCATTCTAACTAAAGGTTACGAAACAGATGATCATTACGCAACTCAGATAGCATTAGGGCATTTATTAGTTCCTGACGAAATAGAAAAAGAAGATTTAGAATTATTGGAACAAGCTCACAAGATATTTGAAGATGATTATATTGGGCGTTGTTCATAATAGTTGCTTTTGTGAGTAACTTGAGCAAAGCTTTTATGCTTTGTGAAAGTTTTTCTAAGTTGTAAGTGATTATTTGCCATGCGAATTCTCGTTTTTTCATGTGTGCTTGTTTGCTTCTTAAACTTC
>JAHIUF010000049.1 GCA_018817005.1 Nanobdellota archaeon | reverse complement strand
CAAATAATTGCTGGCTGTGAAGAAACAACAACAGGAATTCTAAGACTTAAAGCAATGGAAAAAGACGGCGCATTAAAATATCCAATGATTGCGGTCAATGATAATAAAACAAAACATCTTTTAGACAATTATTATGGAACAGGACAATCAACTCTCGATGGGATAATGAGAGCAACAAATATACTATTTACTGGAAAAACAGTTGTTGTCGCAGGATATGGTAGCTGTGGAAAAGGAGTTTCATTAAGATCAAGAGGCTTTGGAGCAAATGTTATTGTAACAGAAGTTGATAATTTTTGCGCTTTACAAGCACAAATGGACGGATTTAGAGTTATGCCCATGGAAAAAGCAGCAGAACTTGGGGATATATTCATCACAGTAACAGGTAATAAACACGTTATAAGAATGGAGCACGTTTACCGGATGAAACCAGGAACGATTATTGCAAATTCAGGACATTTTGATATAGAAATCGATATAAAATCAATGAAGCTTAATGCTTTAAATATTAGACGAGTAAGACCATTTTTGGACGAATACACATTTTCGGGAGCTAAAAAAGTTTATGTTTGTGGTGAGGGAAGGCTTGTTAATCTTGCAGCTGCAGAAGGTCATCCTTCAGAGGTTATGTCAACAAGCTTTTGTGGACAAGCACTTGCTGTTGAATACGCTGTAAAAAACAAAGATTCTTTACAGCCAAAAGTAATAAATTTACCTGAAGAAATCGATGATCACATAGCAGGCTTACAATTAGAGGCAATAGGGATAAAAACTGATGTATTAACACCAGAACAAATTAGTTATTTGAATAATTGGCAAGAGGGAACTTAAAAACTAGAACTTAAGGCTTATGGGGGATAAAAAGCAAAACACAACAAAAACAAAAAAGTCTTTTAAAAGGCAGGGGTGACTTTTAGAAGCAGTTCCTTCGGGAAAAAGAGGCGAGTGAGAAGCACAGAGCAGCGAAGCTGCTAGTGCACCAAAGGCAAAACCTTTGAGTGAGGCAATAGGGAGTTCATATTATTTTATGAATTTATCATGAATTTTTTTTATTTTTTCTTATGTTTTTTATTTTTTTCTTACGAAATATTTTTATACTTATAATCTAATGGTTTTAGTATGAGGTTAAAAAGAGGGTTGTTGTTTTTGTTTTTTGTATTGTGTTCTGTGTTTGTTTTTGCTGCTGTGAAAACTCAGTTTTCTGATATCGTTATTCCACAAGGGTATGCTTGTAATCAGGGAGCGAACATTTATTGGTATTCTGAAAATATTGGTAGTTGGAAACACTCTTTTTATATGTCTGATAATTTTTTGGTAGCTACCAATACACAGGATGAATGTAAAAACATGGCTTCTTCTTCACGCTTGTATGCTGCTGATAACGCAAGAGCTGAATATTGTGAAGATTGCTTAGTGTGGTGTTCGAGCGCTTCTTGTAGCAATAGTGATTTTGCTTCTTTTTCATATGGTGGGTTTGATAAATTTATATACTTTGACGATTCTTATAGAGCTGTGTTTGATTATTACAATTATAGAAAGCCTGTTTTAAATGCATCTTTGCAATCTTTTGATAATATTGATTTGTTTTCTGGATTAGAAACTATCATCATTCAAGAAGGTAATGTCTGTGCAGAGGAGGCTAATGTATCTTTTAATAATTTAACTAATAGTGTTTCTACTATACATACTTTTAAAGTTTCAGATAGCAATGATTGTGGTGATATTCGTGAGAAGCAAGGATTTTCTTTTGATAAATCTTATTCTTTACCTTTAAAATCTGTTTGTTCAGATTACAAATTTTTTGTTTCTGATAGGTTTGGGACTGATTGGCCAACTATAGGTGAAAAAGAATTAGTTTTTGATGAAAATGATAATTCTTATTCATGGAAGTGGAGTGGCAGCAGTAACTCATTTGAGTTGGTCTTAAATTTGAATTCTAAAGATTTTTTGGAAAGTATAAATGTTGACCTATTTGATGAATCTTCAGGTAGTGGTGCTTTATCTTGGAATCTTATTTGTGTTCCTGAAGGTGATTCTTCTTTACAAGGTTGTGATTTTTATAATGGAGACTGGATTGATTATATAGATTCAAATTATGTAGGAGATGGTTGTTGTGGTGATGATGGCACTGATGATGTTGGTTATTATGGTGGTGCTTATTGCGGACTAGGATCGGATGGTAATTATCGTTGGGTAACTTGTGAAGATGGGTGTTCCGATGGTCCTGAAGTAACTGATGTCTTTAGCTTGAATGGTCTTGATGGTTGTTGTGGTGATGATCCTATTGGTGATTATGCTTTTGTTGATTCTTCTAATCGTTATTTTTGCAGTAGGGATTACGATGCTAATAATGAGAAAATTCTTTATGATGGTTCTGGCTCTTGGCGTTGGTGGGATGCTACAAAGACAGGTGAGGCTTATAAAATACACACGATAAGATAATTTTTTATTTCTCGAAAATTTCAAAAATCGAATCGAAACATTTAAATAAAAGAACGAGTTACCACTTCTAAAAAGTAAAAGGGTTTTTTTATGTCAAAAAAGAAAAACAACGATAACAAAAAAATAAAAACTTATTTTAAAGAAATAAAAGTTAAATCAACTGATTTGGGAGACATCATTTCTCGAATAATAAACAACAATTATCAACATCTTTCAACCATTAATTCTTCTGAAACAAAAACATGGCAAATATATGGCAAAAGACAAGCAACTGTACAAAACGTTGTTTATGTAAGTAATCACCATGAATTATTTGTTACTGAAACTTTTCTACAGGGAGAACATAACATAGAATCTGTGGAGAAAATTGTAGAATCGTATGAAGCTAAACTAAATGACATAGGAGAAGCAAAAAAACCTAATCATGCTAAATCAGCAATATTTACAGCTGCAGGAGCAGGTATTTTATTCCTCTTTCCACCAATACTACTCCCGGAGTTGCTTGTTGGTGGTGCAGTTGGATATGGATTGGGAAAGTTTTTTGATATGGGAAAAGTAGATAGGGCACAAAACATAATGAGAGCATATCTGGACAATCATAATGTTGTAATGGGAGAAGAAGCTCTAAAAATGTTTCCAACATATGAAGAAAGAGCAAGTGATGTGAGAAACAAATAAAAATGGTTAATTGGAACGAATTCAAAAAAAATTTAGATCAAATTGCTGGAGAAAGCAAAAAAATATTAGAAGAGGCAAAGGGAGAAGTACAACGCCAGATAGAAACACGTGAAGGCGTTTTTGGAAAAGCAGCAGACTTTGGGGAGACTGCTGCAAATAAAGCCAAAGAAATACATAAATCAGTTCAAGAAAAAGGCGGATATGGGGCTGTAGTATCTCAAACAGCCGTTAAAATATCAGAAACTGCAAAAAAAACATATAAAAAAGTTCAAGATGAATTAAACAAAATATATCCAACATCAGAAGAATTAAAAAATGATTTTGCAAATATTGGAACAAAATATGATAAAACTCTAACTAGAGAAAGGATTGAAGATTGTATTAAATTCTATAATACTACCGAAAAACAAATACCACAAGATATTGACTTAAAAGAAGAGATTCTCACAGACATAAAAAAAAGTGCTAGTACAAACAAAATTGAATTAATGGTATTTTACAATCGTGAAGGCGATTCCTACGCCGAAAAGAAAAAAGATTTTTGTGAAGAAAATCTTCGTATGTGGTAAAAAGCTTTAAATAGTAAGATTTCTTTTCTTTTAATTATGCTTATTGGGGGAATAGACGAAGCTGGACGAGGACCTGTTATTGGTCCGTTGGTAATGGCAATTGCTGTTATCAAAGAAGAGGATGAATTTAAACTCAAAGCTCTTGGCGTTAAAGATTCAAAACTTTTATCTCCTAAAAAGCGTGAAGAGATGATTTCTGTTCTAAAAGAAATTTGTCAAACTGTAGTTTTAAAAATAAGTCCAAGCGATGTTGATAAAGCGGTTCTTTCATCTTCTGATAACTTAAATTGGCTGGAAGCAAGAACTGCTGCAAAATTAATATCTGCAGTCACTTGCAAAAAAGTTATTTTAGACTGTCCGAGCACAAATCTTGAAAGCTATAAGGAATATATAAAAAATAAACTAAATAATAAACTAACTAATAAAGATGTTAAAATAATTGTAGAACACAAAGCAGATCTTAATCATTTAATCGTTGGAGCGGCAAGCATATTAGCAAAAGTTGCAAGAGATGAAGAGATAAAGAAAATTCAAAAAGAAATAGGTGTTGACTTTGGTTCGGGATATTCTTCAGATCCCAAAACTCAAGTTTTTATTGAGAACAACTGGAGTAATCCAAAATATGAAAAATATATAAGAAAGAGCTGGGATACCTACAAGAAGAGAGAATCCAACGCAGCTCAAAAGTCATTAGGTGAGTTTTGATTTTCTTTTAATTTTTAGCTTGTTGCCAAAGAAGTTCGAATTGTAATCTGTAGCTGTCTGCAACAACTTTGTCTTTGATTAAAATGCCATAGGGGTTTTGTGTAAATATTGCGATTCCAATCATATCATCAATTATGATTGTTTCTTGTAATTGAGAGTATTCTTTCGGTAAGAATTTAATTTCTGTTAAGGGTAATTTATTTAGTTCATTTCCAAATTTTCTGACGGTTTCATCAAAAATCTGTCTTGAAGAAATTTTTTTATCAATTCTTTTTGCGTGAATATTTTTCCACCAAGTTTCTCCCATTATATCAAAAGTTACTTCTGATCCTCCGCCAAAAGTATTGTATTCTTTTCCTTCAGAATTTAAAAGTGTTAAGTATAATTGATTTATTCCTTTTTTGCCTTTGAAAATTTCTCCAAAAGAACTAATCTCGTGAAATGTTTGTAATTGTTTTAATTTAGGAAGGATTGTGTCAAATTTTTTCTTTTTTTCTTCTATTAAATCGTAAAAATTTTCAGGATTCGTGGCTTTGTAAATTCTTTTTTTGCCTTGTAAAATGTAGCTTATAAGTCCTTTCTCTATCAAGCTATTTAATGATCTGTGAACAACTGAATTTTGTTGTTTTGATTTTTCTAATATCTTGCCAGCAGAGCTATTTCCTAATTCTAATAGTGCGAGATATATTTTTGTTTCTGATTGGGTGAGTCCTAATTCTTCTAAAATTGAAGTATCCATGTTTCTTTGTTCTTATTCTTTATATTTAAATGTTTTTATTATGCTCCTAGTTAGGAGGATAAACATTAATATAGTTGTAATTACAAATAAGTAGTAACGAAAAGAGGTTAAAAGAACATGAATAAAAAAATTCCAACAAAGGAAGGAGAATTAATCAAGCAAGGTTCTAAAATAAAAACTAATAAAAAAATTGAAACTGTTAAAGAATTATTCGAGTCAGAAATCCTTGCTGAATTTATTAACAACTCAGGACAATATTTAATACTGCCAAAAGGGACAAAGATATTAATCGCAATTAAGAGTTTATTAAAAAAATATCTTCAAAAAGAATTGGGGTTCGAAGAAGTGATTTTGCCAAAAATGGCTCCCGTAGATAGTTTTAGAAAAGCAGATATTTTAGGAAGATGGGATGATTATTTATTATCTGTAAAACCATTCTTCAAAACAAATGGAGTAAAAGAAGAATATATTTTAGATCCTTTACAGTGTACTGTATTCTACCAATTTTTTGAAAATAAAAAGATTGACGTGTCAGAAAAACCATTGAAATGGTTTGATGCATCAGGTCCAACATTTAGGAATGAAGATTTAGACAAAATTTTTCCAAGTGTTAAACAAAGAGAATTTCACAGATCAGAATTTGTATATTTAGGAACAGAAAAACAAGTTATTGAAATCAGGGAACTTTGTTTAAAGCAAATCGAAAAGTTATGTGATGATTTAGGATTAAAATATAGGATTGTAGTTGGTAATGGGTGTTATCAATTAAAAGACGGAGAATTAAAATTCCCAGAATCAATTAGAGAAATACCAATTAAAGACTTAGAAATATTTTGCCCTGGTTATAAAAATAAAGATGGAGAAGAATATTTAGAAGTAGTTGGAAGTTCAATTTTAGCCAATACAATGACTTCAAGATTTAATATTAAAGGAGAGAATGATGAAGAATTATGGAGTGGCTGTACAGGAATAGGTTTAAACAGGTTGATGTATGCTTTGATTACAAATTATGGAACCAAACTCAAACATATGCCTGAAAAAATTAAAGAGGTAATGAAATGAAACAAGGAGAAATAACATACAGATTTGAAACGCCTGTATATTCAGGAAATATATTATATGTAAATTTAATCGCAAGATATAGTTGCGTAAATAATTGTTTATTTTGTAGTAAACCCGAAACATATGGAAAAGAAAATATATATGAACAGAAAGCAGGAGCGAATTTATTTTTATCAAAATCTCCAAGCGTTGAAACTGTAATTGCATTAATAGATAAAAAAATACAAAAAAAAGATACAGAAATTGCTTTTATAGGACTTGGAGAGCCACTGATGTATTTGCCAAAAGTTATTAAGATTATAAAAAAAATAAAAGAAAAATACGATATAAAAACAAGAGTTGACACTAATGGTCTGGTAAAATGTAT
Organism: Nanobdellota archaeon; assembly: GCA_018817005.1. Taxonomy (GTDB): domain Archaea; phylum Nanobdellota; class Nanobdellia; order Woesearchaeales; genus JAHIUF01. The sequence continues at coordinate 38,771 of JAHIUF010000049.1, read as the reverse complement.
GTATAAAGATCCTGTGAAGAAATTAGTGGATGCAGGACTTGATGAGATAAGAATATCACTTAATGCAATCACTAAAAAAGAATATGATATATTATGCAGACCAAGATTTGAAAACGCTTTTGAAAACTTAATAAGTTTTGTGAAAGAATGTGCCAATTCGAAAATCTATACCTATGTAAGTTTTGTAACTGGTTTTGAACATGAAAAAGTAAAAAAAAGAACTGAAGAGGAATATTCTAAATTTGCTGAAAGTTTAGGAATAAAAAAGGAAAATATGATTTTGAGAAAGTATGTTAAGGGAATATTTAAAAAGTGAGTTGTTTATAAACAAAGAATAAGTAATAAAATGAAATCGAAAATCGAGCAATTAAAAGCAAAAGGTTTCTATGAAGTTCCTACAACTTCTCAGTATGAAGTCTTACGATTGAAAGGACCTTGTAATGTTATTCTTTATTCTACTGGTAAGTTTTCTGTTCAGGGCAAAGAAGATGTTGTCCAGAAGATAAAACAAGAATTAGGTCTGGAAGTTCCTAAAAAAGTTGAGAAGCAAAGCTCTTTATTTTTTCATTCAAAACTTAAAGTTATTGTTGGTAGCGATGAAACACTAAAAGGCGATACTTTTGGCGGATTAATTGTTGCAGGTTTTCGAGCAAACCCTTCAGAACAACTTGTTTTGAAAGATTTCGGTGTTGATGATTCAAAAAAGTTTTCTGACAAACAGATAAAAATCATGGCAAAGAAAATCAGAGATAAATTCCCAAAAAATTATTCAATTTTTACTCTTAACCCTAAAGAATATAATGACAAGATAAAGTCTTGTAATGTAACTGTTTTATTGAATAGTCTTCATCATCAGGTAAATCAAAAACTAAAAACCAAATCTTCAATGCATGTTGTTGATAAGTATCCTGGTTGTAACGTCGGGGATATAATTGAAACAAAAGCAGAGTCAAAATATGTGGCGGTTGCTGCGGCATCAATTATTGCAAGAGAAGAAGCCATAAAACAATTTATTGAGTTGAGTAAAAATGTTGGTTTCAATATTCCTAAAGGAAGCACTCACGTGTCTTTTGCTTTAAAAAAATTAGTAGAAAAAAAAATTGATTTCAAAGATTTTGTTAAAATGAACTTTTCTAATGTTCAATTTTTTTTGAAATGATAATCTTTATTAAGAATCAATAATTCTTTAAAATATTGGGGGAAATATATTGAAAGAATCAATTAAAACAGGACTTACATTCGATGATGTGCTTTTAGTTCCTAAATATTCTTCTGTTAAGTCAAGAAAGGAAGTTGATGTAACAACCAGTCTTTCTAGAAACATAAAGATGAATATTCCTATCATATCTGCTAACATGGATACTGTTACTGAATCTAAAATGGCTAAAAGAATGGCTGTTGAAGGGGGTATTGGTATAATACACAGATTTTTATCAGTTGAAGATCAAGTATCTGAAGTTTTAAAAGTTAAGCGGTCAGAAAGTATAATTGTAGAAAATCCCTATACTTTTAGCCCTGATAAAACTGTGCTTGAAGCGAAAAATTTCATGAAAGAATCAGGCGTTAGTGGATTATTAATAGTTGACCAGAATAAAAAACTTATAGGTGTATTGTCGCAAAGAGATATTTTGTTTGTAAATAATGATTGTTTAATTTCAGAAGTGATGACAACGAATGTGATTAGCGTAAAAAATGAATTAAGTATTTCAGATGCTAAAAAATTATTATTCAAACATAGAATTGAAAAATTACCAATTGTAGATGACAATGGCATTATAAAAGGTTTGATAACAAGCAAAGATATTGTTAAAGTCCAAGATCACCCATTAGCTTTGAAAGATAATAAAGGAAGATTAATGGTTGGTGCAGCAATAGGTGTAAAACATGGTTTTTTAGAAAGAGCAGAAGCACTTTTAGAAGCAGGAGCTGATGTCTTGGTCGTAGATATTGCTCACGGGCATTCAAATTTAGCGATTAATGCGATTAAAGCTTTAAAAAAAAAATTTACTGGTGTTGAAGTAATTGCCGGAAATGTTGCAACTGCTAAAGGAACGAAAGATCTTATTAAGGCAGGGGCTGATGCGATAAAAGTCGGTGTTGGTCCTGGTTCAATATGTATTACAAGAATTGTTGCAGGTGCAGGTGTTCCTCAGTTATCGGCGATTATTGCTTGTGCTAAAGAAGCTAAAAAATATGGTATACCAATTATTGCTGATGGGGGTATAAAAACTTCTGGTGATATTGTAAAAGCATTAGCGGCTGGTGCTTCAAGTGTTATGTGTGGAAATGTTTTAGCAGGAACAACTGAGTCTCCTGGCTTAACAATTTTAAGAAACGGACGAAAATACAAGGTTAGTAGAGGAATGGCTTCTTTTGGTGCAACTTTAGGTAGAAATGCTCGTGAAAAAGAAAGTTCAAATGATTTATTGGATTTAGTTCCAGAGGGTGTTGAAGCGATGGTTCCTTATAAGGGTGATGCTAAAGAGGTTCTTCATCAGTTAATTGGTGGCTTGCGTTCAGGAGTAAGTTATTGCGGTGCAAAAACAATTCTTCAAATGCAAAAAAATGCAGAATTTATTAGAATAACTTCTGCAGGCATTAGGGAAAGCAAACCGCATGATGTGGATTTAATCTAATTTTTTTCTTTCACAATTTCTGTTAGTTCATACAATGAGTCAATTCGTTGTATTGTTCTGGGATATTTTTTATCTCTGTCCAAATGTAGTCCCATCATTCCTAGTGTTGAAGGAACTAATGCGTCTTTTTCTCTGTTATCACCAACCATTATAGTTTCACATGGTTTGAGTCCTAGCTCTTTTAGTGTTAATTTATATATTTCTGTTTCTGGTTTCCAAAACCCAACATCACATGAGAAACACACATAGTCAAAATATTTTTCTAGATTAAATTTGTAGAATGGGTGTTTGTGAAATGTTGCTGCGTTTGAAATAAGTGCTATTTTGTAACCATCTTTGCTTAAGCATTCTAGTGTTGGAATTGCATCTTCAAATAGTTCTACTTGTATCTTGTCTTTTTCAATGATTTTATCAAGGTTATTAAGTTGTTCTCGTGTTACATGATTAAACCCAAACTCTTTTTTTAAATAGTTATTTACGTCATCTGTGGTGTGAAGAGGTGTGGTCATTAATCCTTTCTTAACAGTTGTTTGGTAGATTTTTTTTGGTATATTGTAGGTTTTCTCTATTTCTTTTAATGCATGATTGCTGTGCGTTGGATCAATTAAAGTGTTCCACAAATCAAAAATAACTGCTTTTATCATTTTATCATAATCTCCTTTTTATCTAATAGTTTGTTTGTTGTTCCATTATATAATCTAATACTATTTTCACTTTTTTCTATTGCTTTATATAATTCTTTTGTTACGTTTGCTTTGAATATATTTCCTGCAATGACCGGTCTTGAGTAACAATCAGGAACTCGTTCAGGTTGTCTTGCCCAATAATCATTTACATACTGTTCATAGTCGTACATTGTTTTGTGTAATGACATTCCGTCAGGACTTGTTCCCCAGTCTCTTTCTGATTCTTCCCAGAATATTCCAATTACAACTCTTTCTTCAAGTTTTTTGTTGGTCATTTGTATCACCTAATGTTTGAAACCAAACCAATAATATATTCTTTTTTGATATAAAATATATTAAGTATATTCTTTTTTTGTTTTATATTTCAAAAGAAAAATTTATATACTTCAAAGTTTCTTTATTATGTGTGCGTCGAAAAATAATAAAGCAAGGATTGTCATCACTAACAATTTCTTTACCCACAACATGGACTAAAAAATTTAATCTTAAACCAGGCGATGAAATTGAAGTTATAGATAAAGGAAAAGAACTTTTAATCCAAACAGAAAGAATATTTACTTCAAAAAAAACATTGATGGATGTTTCTGGCCTAAACAAATCAATGATAAGAAATTACATTAACGCAGCATACATTCGAGGGGATGATGAGCTGAAAATAACTTTTAATGATCATGATTTAATGGATGTTATACAAGAATGTATTGATTTTAACATAGGATTTGCAGTTGTTGAACAATGCAGAAACTACTGTGTGATAAAGGATCTTTCAGGGACATCTGCTTCAGAATTCGACAACATGCTAAAAAGAGTGTTTTACATGATTATGTCATTTGGCGATGAAGGGCTCGAAATGCTTAAGAAAAAAGAACCCTTAAAAGATTTTTGGAAAAGAGATTTATCAATTGATAAATACATATTTTATTGTTTAAGAGTTCTTAATAAAAAGGGACACCCTGATTTTGAAAAAACAAGTTTGTATCACAACACGTTATTATTGTTAGAACATCTTTCAGACGAGTATAATCGTTTATATCGATACCTTAAAAATCCATCTTTATGCAGTGGTACAATAAAAATGTTTGAAGATGTCAATCAAATGTTCAAAGATTTTTTCAAATTATTTTATAAATTTGATAAAAATAAGGCTCAAGAATTATTACAGGAAAAAAGAAGGATAAGAGAGGGTTCATTTCAGACAAAAAATCAAAATGAAATGGTAGTAATCTATTACTTAAGAAAAATAGTTGAAATGATAATTAACATTTTGCAAATTGAAATGCAAATGGTGTTATAACAAAGAAATGATAGAAAAACTTTTATATAGAAGTCAAACCAAAAATAAGGAGATCTAATATGACACGGATAACAATGCTGGAGATGAAAGGATTCAAATCCTTTGCAAATAAAACAGAACTTATATTCGGGGAAAATTTCAATGTTGTTTTAGGACCAAATGGATCAGGAAAAAGTAATGTTTTGGATGCCTTGTGTTTTGTTCTAGGTAAATCATCTGCCAAAGGTTTGAGAGCTGAAAAATCAGCAAATCTGATATATAACGGCGGGAAAACAAAAAAATCGGCAAAAGAAGGAACTGTTAAGATCGAGTTTGATAATTCTCAGAAAATATTTCCAGTGAGTGAAGATTCTGTTAAGATTTCAAGAACTATTAGAGCATCAGGTCAATCAATTTACAAGATTAATGACAAGACTAGAACCAGACAACAAATACTTGAACTTTTAAGTGCAGCAAAAATTGATCCTGATGGATATAACATTGTTCTTCAAGGAGACATCGTTCATCTTGTTGAAATGTCTCCTCTTGAAAGAAGACAAATAATTGAGGAGATTGCAGGAATATCTATTTATGAAAACAAAAAAGAAAAAGCTCTGCGAGAATTAAAACGAGTTGAAGAAAAAATAAATGAAGCAGACATAATTCTTACTGAAAGAAAAACCTATTTGCGAGAATTAAAAAAAGAGCATGATCAAGCACAAAAATTTAAAGACTTGGATGAAAAAATAAAAAGAAATAAAGCCACGATTCTTGACAGACAAATAAAAGACAAAGACGAAAAAAGATTAGAATTAGAAAAAGATATCAAAAAAAACGAATCTCAAATAACCGCGACTCAAGAAAAACTGTCTTCTCTGAAAGAAAATATCGGTGAAAAAAAGGTTGAAATTGAAAAGATAAATAAAGAAATTGAAGAAAAAGGCGAAAAAGATCAAGTACAAATACACAAGGAAATTGAACAAGTAAGAGTCGATGTTGCTCTAAAAAAACAACGAGTTGAAACGATAAATCAAGAGCTTGTTAAATTAAAAGAAAGAAAAGATGAATTGGAAAGAAGTAGAAAAGAAATAGCCAGTAAAATTGATATCATCAATAAATCAAAAATAGATGCTGAAAGAAGAATTACTCAAAAAGAAAAGGATTTAGCATTAATTGATGCGAAAATTTTTGAATTCAAAAAGAAAAACAAGATTGAAGATGCTCATGAAATCGATAAAAATATTGAAGAAATAGATAAAAAAGCTGATGAAATACAAGAAAGAATAACTTATCTTCGGGAGATGCAACAAAGCCTTCTTAGAGAGAAAGACCGATTGGAAATACAAATTCAAAGTATAGATGAAAGAATTGCAAAAGTATTATCTTTGGAAAAGGAAAATAAAGAAGCAATTGAAAAATTAAAAAAAGACAAAGAAGAGTTTAAAAAGTCGACGAATGAGTTAAATGCAAGACTTAACGAAGATTCATCTTTTGCAGTTCAACTTGATAATGCCCGATCAAAACTCTTATCCAGAAAAGAAGAACTTGCAAGAGCAAATGCTCGAAATGCAGGGATAAAAGAGCAGATTTTTGGAAACAAAGCTATAAAATCAGTTCTTGAGCAAAAAAATCAAATAAAAGGAATACTCGGGGTTGTAAGTCAACTTGGAAATGTTGGTGAAGAATATTCTTTGGCGTTAGGAGTTGCTGCAAGTCAAAGAATCAAAAGTATTGTTGTAGACACCGATGAGACTGCTGCCAGATGTATAAATTATCTGAAAAAAAATCAGCTTGGTATTGCAACATTTCTACCTTTAAACAAATTACAACCACCAATAATCAAGACCGAGCTTAGAACGTTAAAAGGCAAGGGTGTTATTGGACTTGCAATTGATCTTGTTAATTTTGATTCTAAATATTCAAAAGTGTTTCAATATGTTTTTGGAAACACGCTAGTAGTTGAAGATGTTGAGGTTGCCAGAAGAATTGGTGTTGGAAAAGTTCGTATGGTAACTCTTTTAGGAGACCTGATTGAGACAAGTGGTGCTATGCAAGGTGGTCACCGAGAGAAGGCTGCAACTTTGCGGTTTCAGGAAAAAGAAACCACAAATCAACTTAAAAGTATAGAATTGGAAATTCTCGATTTGGAATCAGTAGTTGCAAAAATTGAAAAATTAAGAAAAGAAAATGAAGAAATAATTTCTAATCTTCGTTCGAAAAAGATTGAACTGGAAGCAGAAATATTGAAGACTGAAAAAATTCTTCACTTAGATTCAGATGATATGCAAGCTACAAAATCTGAAAAGTCAAAATTTCAAAAGGAACTTCTCGATACTGATAAAGAATTGTTCAAAGTTCAAAATGAACTGTCTGCGAAGAATCGTGAACTTACTGACTTGAAGATAAAGAAACAAAAGTTACGAGAGACAATAAACGAACTTCGAAACCCTCGACTTCTAGCAGAGATGAATACTTTTGAAGAAAAAAAACAAGAGCTTCGTGATGAGATATCTTCTTTGAAAGGTGAGTTGAAGAATAATGAGTCTGAGATAAAAAACATTTTTGTTCCAGAACAAGAAAATATTGAGAAAATTTTGAAACAACAATTAAAGGAAAAGGAGACTTTTGAGTTGGAGAAAAAAGATCTTGAAACTATTGTTAAGCAAAAGGAGAAGGAATTAAAAGAGATGGAGCAAAAGGAAAAGAAATTCTATGCTCAATTTAAGGATTTTTTCAATAAACGTACGAAGCTTTCAAATGATGTGAATGATTTAGAAAATAAGGTTTCAAACAAGAATGAAGACGTTCGAAGATTTGAAATGCGAAATAATAATATTGCTATTGAAAAGGCAAAAGTTGTTGCTGAACTTGAAGGGTTAAAAGAAGAGTATAAACTTTATGAGGGCGTTCCTTTGTTTAAAGGTAAATCTGAAGATGATATTTTGCGTGAAATTCACCAGTTTGAAAAGATGAGTGAGGATTTAGGGGCTGTTAATATGAAGGCTCTTGAAATATATGATAAATCTTTGACTGAGTATGATAATTTACTTAGGAAGAAAGACACACTTATTGGTGAAAGAGAAGACGTTCTTGTGATGATAAATGAGGTTGATAGCAAGAAAAAAGTGTTATTCATGAAAACCTTTGATGTTTTAAATAAAAATTTTAGTTCAATTTTTAGCACTCTTTCTGTTAAAGGTGATGCTTTCTTGAATTTAGAAGATGATAATGATCCTTTTAATGGTGGTGTTGAGATAAAAGTTCGTCTTGCAGGTAAAAAGTTCATGGATATTCGAAGCCTTAGTGGTGGTGAAAAAACCTTGACTGCTTTAGCATTCCTTTTTGCAGTTCAAGAGCATGAACCTGCTTCTTTTTATATTCTTGATGAAGTGGATGCAGCTCTTGATAAAAAGAACTCTGAAAAACTCGCAGAACTTATTACTCAATATTCTTCAAATGCACAATATATAATCATCAGTCATAATGATGGTGTTATTGCTGCAGCTGACAATCTTTATGGTGTTAGTATGCATCAACAAACAGGTATAAGCAAGGTTACAACTTTGAAGATTTAGTTTTATTTGTTATTTCTTCTTTTTTTCTAATTTTGTTTTTAGCAAAATTTATAACTTCAATCTATTTATTCAACAACACTAAGAATTGCTTCTTCTATTCTCTCGGCAGCGATTTGCCAGTTAAATTTTTCAACAACAGTTTTTCTGGCTTCTTGACCAATTTTTTTTCTAATATTAGGATTATTCATTACAAATTCAATTTTCTTTTTTAAATCATAGGGGTTTTGCATCTTGAAGAAAAACCCGTTTTTTTCATCATCTAAATAGTCGTTTACAAAACCAACTTTTGTTGCAATCACTGGTAACTCACAAGCCATAGCTTCGAGGGTTGTGAGAGATGTTGTTTCTGTGAGTGATGGAAGAACATAAACATCCATTGCATTAATGTATGGCACAATGTTATTTTGGCTTCCTGGAAGAATTATCCTGTCTTGTTTTTTGAACATTCTAACGATTTCTTTTACACCATCACCAACAACCAGTAATTTTACTCTTTTATGTTCTATTTTAAGTCTTATAAATGCCCTAAGTAGTGTCTTTAAATCTTTTTCTCTTCCAAGTCGTCCATGATAACCTATGATGAAATCATCCGGTTCTATCCCTAATTTTTTTCTAAAGGAATCATCCCTTTTGTTTTTAAATTTATTAACATCAACTCCTAAGTGTGTTATACTTTTTTTTGTTCTTATTCCTTGCCATGAGAGTTTTTCAGCAATACTTGTTGAAGGAACAATTAAAAGAGAACATTGATTGTATATTTTTTTACTTATGAATTTAACAATAGGATATGATATTTGTTTTAAAAATTTGGATGATATGGCTTTTGGAAATAATTCCCACTCAACAGAATGTATGAATGTTACTAGTGGTTTTTTAAATCTTTTAGCAGCAATGATTGCTGCAAGTCCAATGAAACCAATTGTTTGAGTGAAAACAACATCTGCATTTTTAACCTCTTCTTTTATTCTTTTGTAATCAAATTTTGCAGGTTTAATATCTCCTAAATGAATTTTTTTTAGTGCTATTTTCACTGTTTTTATGCCTTGTTCTCTGTGGGGTCCAAAATTTGGTGCGATGACTGTAACTTTAAATTTATTTTTAAGCCGAGGAATTATTTCTGATAAAAATCTGGCGACACCATCCCATCTGGGAAGATAACTGTCTGTTGCAATAACTATTCTTTTCATCTTATGCGATAAAAAACCTCTGACATGTTTATATTATATTTCCATCGTGCGAATAATCCTTTTATAATTGGTGCAAAATAAGGAAAGTAATTAAGAAATCCCAGCAATCCAAATTGGCTTTTGAAACATTTTAGTGCTTCGAGTTTTATTTTAAATGTGGCTGATATATCAACAACGAGTTTTGGATATTTGGATTTTTTCCACTTAAATATTTTCCATATATCGAATGCGTAAATCTCTGTTTTTAAACGCATTAAATCATACACTTCAAGAACTGTTTTACAAACGACTTTATGGACTGGGTGTGCATCATCAGGTGAATGTGTGAAAATTTTTAGTGGTTTATTTTTTGATATTATTTTTTCTAGTTCTCTTTTTGCTTTTTCAATCTTTTTTGGGTTTGTTACTTCTTTTTCTTTTATATTCAAAAACCACACTCCTTGTCCACCAATGATTTTATCTGCTCTTTGGGCTTCTTTTATACGGGTGTTTGTGATTATGTCCTCTTGAAAATGCGGGTGGCTCATTTCACCTAGTGAGAATATGATTGTTTTTACTTTTAATCCTTCTTTTGCATACTTTGCTATTGTTCCGCCCGGTCCTAGTATTTGATCATCTGAATGTGCACAGATGACTAGTATTGTGTCTCGTTTCATGTTTTTTAAATTAAGATTGTGTGCTTTTTTATTAAAGTTTTGTGTTTTGCTTGTGTTTTGTTTGTGTTTTTCCTTATTTTGAGTCTTTTTTTCGAAAGATTTAAATATTATTACTACTCACCAATAACAAATATGAAGAAATTTATGGGTTTAGAAAACGAATTAAGTGCATGGACTTATGAAGATATCTATAAATTTGAAAGCTTTAAAAATCATTTTAACAAGTTTATAAAACCTTCTGACTTTAAAAAGGGAAAATTGGCAGTCAGATCTCCTGAAGGACTAGCATTCTACGTTGATGGAGAAGAATTAGAAATTAATACACCACCAGTGGTAGTAAACAAAGGTTTTGCAACTAGATTAACTGACGCATTAATGATTGGTCAAAATAGAATACTTCAGTTTGGAGATAAGCATGGTTTGGAATTTACAGGCTATTCAATTCACTGGAACATTTCAAGAAATAAGAAATCTCTTTTAGCTGACGACTTTTATCAGGGAGTTGCAGTTCCATTCAGACTGTTTGGAACTACGCCAATATCTACAGGGATAACCCTAAGATATTATGATGACAATTATAATGATCAAGGTTCTTGTAATAAGAGAAAGATAGTCAAGAGATTTGAACTCTTAGGTGATTCAATTGTTTCAGAAGAACAGATAAATGCTGCTTGTTTGATGCTTGCATCATATTCCTATGCTTTTGAGTCGGGACAAAGCCCATTGGGAAGAATCCATGGCACAAATCTTTATCGTGGGAAAAAATTAGATTCAAAATTTTTAAGTAAAGGACGAAAAAGCAAAATCGCGGTTTGTTTTGAAGATACATCCAATTATAAAACTCTTTCTGCACAAAAATACTTGGAATCATTCTATAAATGGATACATCTCTTTGTAAAAGAGCTTGGAACTAAATCTGAAATTTAGAATTTGGAAGGCTTTGTTTTTGGAGATAAACAGTTAGAGATAGATAAAGTTGGTTCTTATAAGCGATTGGTAAAACTAGGCTATAGAGATGAAGAACGTTATGTTCCAATAGACTTTGAAGAGATGCTTACAACAATAAAAAAGAAATCTACCCGTCCTTTGCCAAAAGAATGTTTACTGTTGAGCGAACTTGTTAAAACACAATCAATAGATAAAATGTATTGGGATTTGTTGACACTTAATAACAAAACCAATGTTGAGGGTCTTTGGAACATTTATGAATACGCTAAACAATGTAATCCTAAATTAAAGATACCAAGACCAAAAAAATATTTGAACAGAGTTCAACCTTATTTGTTGAAATAATCAGATTATTCTAAAAAAGCATTGTTTTCATTCTGTAGTGGTTTCTTTTCGGAAAACTTTATATACCTTCATAAATTCTCAATTTAAGTAGTGAAGGGATAAAATTGGATTGGACAATAAAAACTCTAAACAAAAGCATAAAAAAATGGATGAATACAACAGTACCATTCCAACTTTTTGACGTGATGCACAAACAAAAACCAAACTTCTTAAGCCTAACAAAAAAAGAATCTGTAGAAGGATCAGTGCTAATTAGCGAAGGAAGTTTTGTAGAAAACAAGTCTTTTAAGCAAACAGGATTATTTCTAGAAGCGCACATAGGTGATGATAACCAAGGGTGTGGTGGAAGTGCAATAGGTGCAGATGAAATAGCCAATTCTAGTAAAGGAATAGAAAGAGAAATTGACACGATAATGGATTTAGCTCTAAAAAATGCTCTTTTAAGCTATGTGATAAACAGTGCAAATCTTATCAAACTAAAAGATAGAAGATTTATCAATCTATCAAATGAACCAATAGTTGAATATTATGAGGATGTAAACAATAACGAAGATACTGTTCTGCCAACAAAAGAAGAAATTGTAAAACTTGAAAAAATATCAGAACAAATGTACAACTTACCACACGTGCAACAAACCGGTATTTCTGTCGATTCAAATCTAATGAAACGATGGTTTGTGAATTCAGAAGGCACAAAGATAAGAACCAAAAATTTCAGAGGCGGATTATACTGGAATATTCTTATAAGAAACAATGAAAGCGAGTTACAGTCACTCAAAGATTCATTTGTGTACACAAAAAAATCGGGTTGGAACCAAGCAAATATTATTCAAAAACAACTAAAACAAATAGAGAAAAAAATTAATTTATTATACACTGCAAAAAGTCTTGAATCAGGCCAATATAATGTTATACTTAACGGTTCAGCCTTTGGAACATTCATGCATGAAGGAATAGCCGCACATAATCTTTCAGGAGAATATATTGCTCAAAAAATTGCAAATACATTTGAAGCAAAAATAGGCAAACAAGTAATGCCGGAATTCTTATCAATTAGTGCAGAACCAAGAATGAAAGGAGGATATGGTTCGTTCAAATATGATGAACAGGGCGTTGAAGCAAAAGATACGATTTTGGTTGAAAAAGGAATACTGAAAACCTTTCTTTTAGACAGACCAAGTGCATACGACTTAAAGCTTCCAAATAACGGTCATTCAAGAGTTGAGTGGGTAGTCGCAGAATCAGAGATAGGAACAAAAGCATTATCGCCCGAACCAAGAATAAGCAATCTAGTCATACAAACTCATCAAGAAGTGTCTGAAAGAGACTTGATAAGAATGATGCTTGCAGATTGTGAAAAACAAGGAAAAGAATTTGGATTATATATAAAAAGCAAAAGCGGACAAGTTGATATAATTTCAGGAAACTTTGAATTATACCCTGATGAAATATGGGCGTTATATACAAATGGAAAAAAAGAATTATTAACAAACGCATACTTATTAGGCGATCCATTCTCACTTCTTAATTCCATAAAAGCATGCAGTAATAATTACCAAACATCTTACGGTCATTGCGGGTCAACAGATTCTGGATGGGTGACAACGCAAGAAATTGCACCATCAGCGTATTTTCCAAATGTAAGCTTTCAAAAAAGTATAACAAAAGCTTTGTCTGATAAACTTATTCCAGGAAAATAATAAAAAACATTCAACATTCTTTTCAAATTTTTTTTATAAGGTGAAAAAAGATTAAAAAATATTAGAAATATTTATAAAAACAACCTTTTTCATCAAACAAGGAGTTTTTTTGCGCCGGTGGTCTAATGGCTACAAGCTTTGAATAAAAACTTGCTGTAAATGACAACGGCCTTCCAAGCCGTTTATCTGGGTTCGAATCCCAGCCGGCGCATATAGTTTTATAAAATATTAATGAGGTGGTTTATTTGCCAAAGAAAAAGAATAGTCCTCGGAAAACGAGTAAGACAACAAGTAAAAAAAATATTTCTAAAAAAACAAGTACAAAAATTAAATCTAAAAAACCTGTTATTCAGAAAAAGGTTTCTAAGAATAAACCTAGAAATTTAGGTGTACCAGCAGTTATAGGTTTGGCTGTTATAATTATTGCAGTAGTTTTGGGATTAATAATTAGAAATCCTTCAGAAAAAACAGCAACAGCAACTGTTGTTATGGATATGTATGTTATGAGTCAGTGTCCATATGGAACACAAGTAGTTGATGCAGTAGCTCCAATAGCAAAGGAACTTGGAAAAGAATTCCAGCTAAACATAGAATTCATAGCGTCGGACAATGGAGATGGAACCTTTAATAGTCTTCATGGACAAGTAGAAGTCTTAGGCAACATTGTACAATTATGCGCAGCCAAATACGAGCCAGAAAAATATCTTGATATGATAACTTGTCAAAACGAAAACGCAAATGCAATACCTGGTAATTGGGTTACTTGTGCTAAAAAATATTCTCTTGATGAAGAATCAATAAAAACTTGTTATGAGGGAGAAGAAGGCAAAAAACTGTTATCAGAATCAATAAAAAAATCTGAAGAAGTAAAAGCCACTGGCAGTCCAACAATATATCTTAATGATGAGTCATACAGGGGCGGTAGAACAACTTCGGATTTCTATAGAGCAATTTGTAATGCATATGGAGAAGAAAAACCAGAGCCTTGTAATAATCTTCCAGAGCCAACAAAAGTTAGTATGATAGTATTGAATGATAACAGATGTGCTGAGTGTGACACAACAGGTCTGGTTGCTCAACTAAAATCTTTATTTCCAGGTTTGGAAATAACAACTTTAGACTATAATGATGCAGAAGGACAAGCAATTTACAAGGAGTCAGATTTACAATATTTACCTGCTGTTTTATTTGATGAAACAGTAACAAAAGATGAATCATATAGTGTTGTTAAGAACTATTTAGTTCCAGCCGGAGAGTATATCTCTTTAAGAATAGGCGCACAGTTTGATCCAACAGCAGAAATTTGTGATAATGGAATTGATGATACTGGCAATGGTCTTGTTGATTGTTATGATGACACCTGCAAAGAAACACTTAGTTGTAGAGAAGAAAAATCACAGCAACTTCAAGTTTTTATCATGAGCGATTGTCCATATGGCAGAAAAGCAATCGAAGCCTTAAAACCAGTAATAGACAACTTTGAAGGACAAATAGAATACGAAGTGCACTACATAGCAAATGAAGTGGGTGACGGATTTCAAAGTCTTCATGGACAATATGAGGTTGATGAGAATATAATCCAGCTATGTGTAAAAGAATACAGTCCTAATGAATGGTTTGACTACTTATATTGCAGATCAACAAAAGGTGTTTCAGGAAAAGATTGGAAAGATTGTGCTACGGAAACAAATGTTGATATAACCACCGTGCAAACCTGCTTTGATGGTGAAGAAGGAAAAACACTCTTAAGAAACGATATAAAACTCGCTCAAGATTTAGGAGTGGGCGCATCTCCAACTTGGCTTGTAAATAATCGTTACACATTTTCAGGAATAGATTCTGAAACTGTAAAAACAAACTTTTGCAGATACAATCAAGAAGTTTTAGGGTGTGAAAACACTTTAAGTTCGGATACTGGTGAAGTTCCAGCAGGATCCTGCTAACTTTTTTATTTTTTTTTTCATAATTTTTTTTTTATAGGTTTTTAATTTTGTAAACCTTTTTAAGCAAGGAAAAATTACTTAATTTAAAATGCATGAACACAAAATTTGTAAGAGCATCGTAGAAGAAGCATTGAAGTATGGACTTGTTAAAGCAATAACCGTGGAAGTAGGAGAACTTGCTCATCCACCAATTCAAGAACTAGAAGAATATCTTGCAGCTATAACGACTTGGAAAATTATAATGAAAAATAAAAAAGCCACTATTAATTGTGAATGTGGATTTATGGGTGCACCGAATATTCTCGAACAAAATCATACAAATGTGATTTACAACTGTCCGCAATGCAAGGCCTTATTACCGGAAGTAGTTGATGGGGACAAAGTAATTCTTCGAGATGTTGAGGTGAAATGATTTGTGTCTTTCAATTCCTGGCAGAATTATAAAAATTGAGGATGAGACTGCGACAATTGATTATTCTGGAGAAAAAAGAACTGCAAGTACTGCTTTATTAAAAGATGTAACTGTTGGTGACTTTGTCATTGTCAGCGCCAAGTTTGTCATGCAGAAAGTTCCAGAAGAAGAAGCAAAAAAAACAATTGCTTTATGGGATGAAACAGATAAAATTTGCAATTGTGAAAAATGAGCTTGATAAAACCAGAACAATTATTTTTAAAATATTCTTATCCCTGTGCACACGTTCTTTTAGAGATGGGTTCTATAACTGAATCAAAGCTTGAAGAGTTAAAAGAAAATGTTATAAAAAATAAAGTGATGTTACAATCTGAACTTGAAAGTCTCTTTCCAGCAGCCTTTAGAAGAATAAAAGAAGTTGCAAAGAAAATGAATAAAACTTATTGGAATGTTGATGTGATAAGAAAATATTTTTTAGAAGAACACAACAATTATATTGATGAACGAGACGGAGGATATGCTGATTTTGGAAAAACTTTTAGAGAATTTTGTAAAGTTTTCAAAGGAACAGTCGTGTCAAAAAATGAAAACATGTTAACAGTTGTTTTTGAAAATCAACAAAGAAACGTTTTTTCAGATATTTTACCCAAAGCAGAAATCGGAGACATCGTCACCATTCATCAAGGATTTGCTGTTGAGAAATTTGATTAATACTTTTTTCTGAGAATAAAGATATCAAAAGAGATCCTACAACAATGCTTGTTAAACCAATGAATTGATGTAACATTAAAATTTTATCTAAGAAAATAATATTTAAAATTGTTGTAATAACTGCACCAAGTGAAAGAATTGCAATCGCCGTACTTGCTTTTATATATTTTAAACCATTGTAAAACGTTGTTACATATACAAACAAAAAGATTGATGTAAGAACTATCCATCCAAGTTGTGGCGTCGTCAAACTCATCATTCCTGAAAGTTGATTTGTGAATAACAAATATAAAAAGATGAATATTGAACCAAAAAACATTCTGCCAAAAGCTAAAACATTGCCTGAAGTGTTTTTCAATAATTTTTTAGAAAGAATAATTTCCACAGACCAAAAAATTGTCGCTGCAAAAACCAGTAATGCACCCGTAGTCAAGTCAAATGAAGTTATTTTTAAAAGCAAAAAATTACCTGCCAATAAAATAATTAATCCGACAATAAGTTTTACATTAATTTTTTCCTTCAAAAAAATCAATGCTAGTATTCCAACCCACAAAATCATGGTTTTATGAATAAATGACCCTTGTGCCGGAGAAATTAATTGCAGTCCTTTAAAGAATAATAAGAACGGTATTGATCCACCTATAAGACCTATGAAAACAAGATTTGTCCATTGCTTTATATTAAGTTTTTTTAAAGAACTAAAGTTTTTAAAAAGTATTAGTGTTGAAAGTAAACATATTGCTACCAAAAAGTTTTTTGCGCCTGTAAAAAGAAAAGGATTAATATCTTTAACTCCAAATGCATTAAGAAATACTGAAATGCCTGAAATGATTGCAGTTCCAAAAACCAAGCCAATGCCTTTTTTCATCAAAAATTTTAAAAGACAAGATATTTATATAGTTTTTGATAATGGAAATAATTATGAAAACAAAGAAAGTATTGTGTTTTGGAAATCCTTTTATTCCTATTGATTCTCTTGCAATTGAGATTGGAAAAGAATTGAAGCTTAAAGGATTTGAATTTGTAATCTGTGTTTCTCCACAAGAAATAATACAACACACAAATTTTTCATTCATACTAGATGTTTGTGAGAACATAAAGAAAGTCTCACTCATAGGAATCAAAGATTTAAAAGCAAACACCTTGTTCACTCTTCATGATTTTGACTTAAACTTTTTCTTACAATTAATGAAAAGCATTGGTCGCATAGATGAAGTAAAAATCATAGCTATACCAATAAATTATGACAAGCAAAAAGCCAAAGAAGAGATAGCAAAAATTCTTCAAAGAAAAAATTTATAAAAACTGTGTATTTAAGTGTGTTCGGATGGGAAAAATACTTGATAAAAAAGATTTGAAATGCTTCTTTGAAAAACTTCAAAAGATTGGAGAAGTTGTTGCTCCTGTAAAAAATGAGAATATTTCTTTTAAACCAGTTAAGAAATTCAGCGAAGTGTGTTTCGAAGGTAGATCAATGTTTCCTATAAAAAAATATTTTTTACCCACAAAAGAAGCAATTGCAGAAATAAAGAACGATGCGTTTGTTGAAAAAAATGATTTTAAAAAAAGAATAATATTCGGCGCAAGACTATGTGACCTTAATGGTCTTTTAGTTTTGGATAAACTTTTTTTAGACCCATTATATCCTGATAAAATTTATGCTATTCGAAGAGAGAACACAATCCTTATTGGCTTTGCATGCAAAGAACCGCTCTCAGACTTTTGTTTTTGTGAATCAATGGATTTGAAAGATTATTATGATTTATTAATAACAGAGAATAATGAAAAATACTATGTTTCTATAGGCTCAAAAAAAGGTGCAAACTTAGTGACAGAATACAAGGATTATGATATTAATTTAAAGAAACCGGTGTGCAAGAAAAAATTAAAAAACAAAAATATCCACGATTTTTTTGATGAAAAATTTTGGGAGAAAGATGCTTTAAAATGTGTTAGTTGCCAGAGGTGCACATTGCTTTGTCCAACTTGTCTTTGCTTTGATGTCGCTGATGAAATGAATATTGATTTAAAGCTCGGAACTCGCAATAGAAGTCTTGACTCTTGTCATTCAAAAGATTTTACATTAGTTGCAGGGGGACATGTTTTTAGAGATACAAAACTTAAAAGATATCGACACAGAGTTTTTCATAAAATACAATATTTTAAAGATAAATTTGAAATACCAATGTGTGTTGGTTGTGGTCGTTGTATGGAGTTTTGTCATTCAAAAATTGATTTTGTAGATACCATTAACAATCTAAAAAAATAAATTTGATTAAAAATAGATTAAAATGAATTTAAAAAAATATAAAATATTATCAACCAGCAAAGAAACAGCTGATGATGTGTTTTTAAGGATAGAAACAGATATTAATCCACAACCAGGACAATTCGTGCAAGTAAGCATTCCTGGTATTGGCGAAGCACCGATTTCTACTGCTTCTTGTGATGAAAATTTTTTAGACTTAAATATACGAGTGGTTGGAAATGTAACAAAGGCTATTGGTAACTTAAAGAAAAATGATTATATTCATTTGAGAGGACCTTACGGTCGAGGATATCCCTTGGTTGATTTTAAAGGAAAAAATATTGTTCTTATTGGTGGTGGCTGCGGGGTTGCGCCACTTCGGGGGGTTATCAAATACTTGGAAAAACACAGAAAAGACTATGATGAAATAACAATGTTTTTTGGATTTCGAACACCACAAGACGTTCTTTTTAAAGATGAAGTGGCTGTTTGGATGAAGAAATACAATTTTAACATGTCTGTTGATAAATCTCCTGAAGATAATCCTTTCTTTTGTCCCGTGGGTTTTGTAACACAAATTTTAGATCAAACAAAAATTGAAACAAAAAACACCGAAGTATTACTTTGTGGTCCACCTATAATGATGGACAAATGTGTAGAGATTCTTAAGAAAAAAAAATTCAAAGACTCCCAGTTATGGGTTAGTCTCGAAAGACACATGAAATGTGGAGTTGGAAAATGCGGCCATTGTATGGCTCATGGTTTTTATGTTTGTAAAGATGGACCTGTTTTTAGATATGATGAGGTAAAAGACATCACTGATGAATAAAATGACTAAACCAAAAGTAGCAATTCATTCAATAACTGGTTGTGCTGGTTGTCAGCTAACTATTTATTTTGTAAAAGATTTGCTTTTAAAACTTCTTGAAAAAATAGACCTCGTTGCAGCACCCATGCTCAAAGAAAAAAACAACGCTGGACCTTATGATGTTTGTTTTATGGAAGGACTAGTTGCAAGTAAAGATGATTTAGAACACTTAAAAAAAATTCGAGAACAATCAAAAATACTCGTTGCTTTAGGAACCTGTGCAACTCACGGTAATGTTCCTGGTATTAAAAATTCTTATTCTGATTCAACAGTTGTGGAATCAAGGGTTTACAAAAATTTAAACCTTAAAGAACAAATAATGCCATTAAAACCAGCTCCTATTGATGCGCATGTAAAAGTTGATTATTATATATCTGGTTGTCCACCTGAAGAAAAAGAAATTTTGAAATTCATTACTGATTTATTACTTGGAAAAAAACCAGTTATTTATGATGAACCAGTTTGTGTTGAGTGTTCTTTAAAAGAAAATGATTGTTTGCTTGAACGGGGTGAGGAATGTCTTGGTCCTATGATTCGTGGTGGGTGTGATGCTCTTTGTCCTAGTGTTAATCACGGATGTACTGGTTGTCATGGACCATTATCAGATGCAAACATTTTGCAGGGTATAAAACTTTTAGAACAAAATGGTGTTGATATAAAGCTCATAAAAAAACGTTTTCACAAATATTCATATGATAAATTTAGCGAATTAGAAGAGCAAGCAAAAAAAATAAAGAGAAAAGACTAAAATGGCTAAAATAACTCTTAATCATATAACAAAAGTTGAAGGACATGCAAATCTGTCTGTTGAGATAAAAAACAATAAATTAGTAAGGTGCGAACTTGGTTCAATTGAAGGAACAAGATTTTTTGAAGGAATTGTTGTTGGCAGACGATATGATGAAATAAAAGAAATCACTTCTAGAATTTGCGGGATATGCAGCGTCAGCCATTCTATGACTAGTCTTAAAGCAACTGAAAAAGCTTTTGATGTTAAGGTTACAAAACAAACAGAAATATTAAGAGAACTCATGTCTATTGGTGAACGAATTAGAAGTCACGCAACCCATCTCTACTTTTTAGTTTTGCCGGATTATTTAGGCTTTGAATCCGCAATTCCCATGGCTAAACAATATCAAAAAGAAGTTTTCCGCGCATTGGACTTGGTTAAAATCGGAAATGAAATTGTTTTAAAAACTGGTGGACGACAAATGCATCCAATATCTTGTGTTGTGGGTGGGTTTACAAGTGTTCCTTCAAAAGAGGATTGTGATTATCTTCTATCTGAATTGAAAAAAAGCCGGAAAAAAGCATTTGATACTCTTGAGCTTTTTTGTAAATTAAAATACCCAAAAGTTGAGCTGGACATGGAACAGATTTCTTTAAAACCCGAGACATCTCAGCCCATGCTTAAAGGAGCAATTGTTTCAAACAAAGGATTAAATGTTTCTGAAAACAAATATTCTGATTTTATCGACGAAAAGATTGAGTCTTATAGCACTGCAAAATTTGCTGTGAAAAACGGTAAATCTTATCTTCTTGGAGCTCTTTCAAGGGTTGGAAATAACTTCGAATGTTTCGCAGTTGATATAAAGAAAGTTATCTCTAAATACAAATTTATTTTTCCTTCAAAAAACATTTTTAATCAAAATGTTGCTCAGGCTGCAGAGTTGGTTTACTGGTTGGATGAAGCTATTAGTATTTTAGAAAACAACGAATTTGAACTTCAAAAACTTGTTTTTGTCAGTGTCAAAGCAGGAACTGGAAGAGCTGCAACTGAAGCCCCCAGAGGTATTTTATTTCATGAGTATAGTTTTGATGATTCTGGAAATGTAACTCATTGTAATATTATGACCCCTACTTGTCAAAATCTTCGTGGTATGGAAGAGTATGTTCATGCGTTCATTGAATTACTTTTGAAAAAAAAGGTTAAGAAAAAAGAAATAATTCTTGAGATTGAAAAGCTTATTCGAGCTTATGACCCTTGTTTTTCTTGTTCAACCCATTTTCTACAGGTTGATTGGTTACAAAAATAGAATATTTTTGAACCTTCAAAAAGCTTTTCTTTTTGTTAGGAAAGAAGATTAGTTGTCACGAAAGAAACATATCATGAAGGAAATATATTTAAATTAACTTTCATTTCTTTTAAGTCGAATGGATATAAGTGATTTTTTAAAACAAGACCAATTCCAACCATTGGATGATTACTTGACTCAAACAATGTATTCTGTTGCTGGAAAAGAACTTGTGAAAAAGATGACTGAAGTTTTTAACGATGAAAATAATGCAAGAAATTGGTTCTACACAAAAATAGGTGTGTTAAGGAATAAACGACCTTATGATTGTTGTATGCATGGTCAAAAAGATAATGTGGAGTTGATTCTTGAACAGATAGAAAACGGTGTACTTTCATAAATGTGCATTACCTTTAAATAGTGATTAATATTTCTCGTTTTTATGACTATCGAAGATACATTGCTCGGTATTGCAATTGGAGATGCATTCGGTTTTGGTTTAGAATTTGGTGACAGGGATTGGATTAGAGAAAACATAAACTTTAAATCATTTGTAAACACTCGTAGCAAAAAAAAGTCTAAGAATATTAAACCAGGCATCTACTCAGATGATACAGAACACACAATAGGTGTTGTTAAAGCAATAATGGATGAAAGACCTTTTTCTGAAGAATTATTATTGGAATACTGGAAAGCAGAATATGAATCTGATATGAAAGAAAAAGGTTTTCCAAGAGAAGGTCATGGCTCGATAAAACATTATTATACAGGCGAAAAAACTATTGATGAAATCAGAGAATTTCAAGAGAATCGTGTTGATCCAGGAAACGCTCCTGCCATGAGAGCCGTACCTATAGGTTTTGTAGGTTCTAATAAGATAAATGATTACGCAATAATAAATGCTGACGCAACGCATCCCCATCCTTTAGCCAGAGCTTCAAGTATCTTAGTTGCAAGAGCTGCTGAATATTTAATAGTGCAAAAAGGAGATGAAAAAAAAGTCATATTTCATTGTAAAAAATTAATTGATGATGCAGAAATGATATATTTTTTAGAATTAGTGGATTCTTTTCCTCACCCAAACAATCTATCTACAGGTGAATACGAGATTCTTTGCGGACCTCAACCAATAACTTTTCATAACAAAAAAATTTATGGCTTACCATGTTCATCTTTGAGAACAGGTATTTCAGTATTATATACTTTGAAACATTCAAATGATGCTTTTGAAGGATTAAAAAATGCGGTGCAAATGGGTGGTGATGTAGATTCTCTCGCAGCAGTATGTACAGGTATTTTAGCGGGAAAACACGGACTTAAAAGTCTTCCATCATTCATGTTGGATGAAGTTGAAGGAGTTGAAAAAATAAAATCTCTCGCAGCAGATTTTGAACAATATCTCAACAACAAAGGCAGCAAAAGATGATAACAAAATGAAGAAATCGAGGATTTATGGTTTGTTATTTGCAGGAATAACAAGTATTTTGTTATCGGGTTGTGATATATATCCTGTTTCTGGTGATGGAGCAAGACATGCAGATTTTAACAATGATGGATTAACTGACAAAATTGTTGTTGAGGAAAAAAATAATGGAACTTTTATAGGAATAGAATACGGTGTAAAATCAACAGGTAAAAAACCCAGATTTAATAATATAACAACTATTTTACCTTCAAAGGTTTTAATGGAGATACAATTAAGAGATTATGATAAAAACGGTTGGCCAGATATTGCACTCATAACTTATGACAAAGCATATGGTCCACAAATGTTAAATCCTAAAAAAATATGGTATAATACAGGTAATGCTTGGGAAATAGCAACATTTTCAACTGCTAAACCAAGAAAGTCTTAATAACCCTAAATTACCAAGAAACAATCTTTATATAAAATCCTTTGTTAATCCAATTGTTATGCTTTTCAATAGTTTTTTTGAATTTTGGAGATATTTCTGAAACAGTTCTTATTTTTTTATTCTCATCCAGAAATTTTGGGTCAATGTATCGAAGTTTATTTTTAGTGTAAAAATCATAATCATTCATATCATCTTTAATTGTGAGATTAGTATTGATCATTTTCAGTTTTCTCATGATATCATTATTTTTAGAGTTTTGAAGTTTTGAATAAACATACTGGTCATCTTTGAAAAGGTCTTCTTGCGTTAAAATACTTTTTTCAACACCAATTCTTATTGCATCTGCAAGAAGGTTATATAAAGTAACTTCCAATGGATGAGACCAATTACTTTCATCCATAACAAGGTAATCTTCTGCAAATCTTTTTGTAGTATTTTTTTCTTTGCAAATAATCTCGTTGTCTTTGACTATTAGATTGTTTAGATATTTTTTGATTCTTTCTTTTGAACAATAATTTGTTGCAGTCATATCTCGTAGAAAATAGTCAACTCTATCAGTACATAAATCAGGAATGTTTTTTTCAAGTAAAGGAAAATTTTTTTCGTCCAAAATTCTTTCTAATGAAAATCCATGTTTTTTCAAGATTTCAGGTATTTCTGAGTTGTTGATTATGTGTTCTTGAAATTTTTCATGGAATTCATGGTTTTTATTTGGAAAAACAAAATCAATAACATGAGAGAATGCTGTGTGAGGCACATCATGCAACAGTCCTGTGATTTGTTCTTCAACAGGTGCTCCGAGTATTCTCAAAAGAATCATAACGCCAATTGAATGTTCATATCTGGTTACTGTTTTTCCAGGTATTGTAAACTGAGAAGCACCTGCCTGATTTATACCTTTTAATCTTTGCAAAGGATTAGAGTTAATCAGTCCTATTAGAACATCTTCAGAAATAATCGTTTCTCCATAAACTCTATCAGTAATTATCATAAAAACAGAAGAACTTGTTTATATTAATAAAATTTTTTAAAATTTAGTAAAAAACATTTTAAATTAGATTTTTTATCAGTCTTTTACAATTTAGAAAATGAAATTAAACACTCAATAACTTATTTCATTTTCTAATTATAAAAAATAAAAAAATATTTTTGTTTTTTGTTATTAACATTCACCAAGAATCCAAGAGTCAACACCTGCAGAGCATGCGGTGCAGCCATTACTGTATGTTTTTTCATTGTTTCCACACACAGGAGTGTAATCCATTGTACAAATCATAGCTTCTTTTTCTTCTTCTGTGCAAACATGTTGTTCTTTGCACTCACCCTCATAAGCAATGGTTATATTCCCAGCAGTACAAGCATTTGGATATGTTTTTTCATCAACTCCGCACACAGGACGATATTCCCTCGTACAAGCCAGAGGATTTTCATCTTGTTCTTTCTCATTGTCTTTTGAACAAGCACTAATAAAAAGCAATGCTACCAAAAGTGTTATTATGATTATTTTGTCTTGTGTTTTCATATTTATTACCCATATTTAAGTTTAATATTGTTATTTATATATGTTACTATAACTTTGAAATCACTTGAAACAATGAAAAAATTAATTGTTTGTATAAACCTTTTTAAAAAATATTTTATTCCTCATCCTCATGTCAAACTTATTGCAAACAATGAATAATTATTATTCACCTGGAAAGAATTATCGAGTTGATTCTTGGATAGAAGAATGGACTCAGCACACATACCCGACTAATCTAAAAGAAAAATTAATTGCTTATGATAATAAAAATTTATTAGGACATGTTGTTTTGGATTTAGGTTGTGGTCCAAAACCACTATCTTTCAATCTTTCAGAACCAAAACGCGCAATTCTTGTTGATGTTGTACCTATGATTAAATCTTTAAAATCTGAACATTTTGAAGTTGTTTCTTTATGGTCAGACATTGATGAATTGTTAAAATCTGACGAATATAAATTCTTGGATGACTATGGTCCAATAGATACAGTAATCGCTTCAAGTATATTCAATTATGTTGATTGGAAAAAATTATTATCAGAACAAAGCAAAATTCAAGCTTTCGACGGATATTTATTTATTGCGAATATGACAAATAGAGGTGTTCCAAGATTATTCTCAAAAAAAAGACCTATTTCAACGGATGAGATAATTTATGAACTGTTATCTTGTGGATATGAATTAAAAGAAAAAACGAATATGAATGTTGTTGACTTAATCGTTGCTCAGAAAGTTTACTAGTGCTGATTATTTTTCAATTTTAATTTTCATACCCTGAGAAATATTTTTTTCTTCACAAAAACCCTTATTAACTTCAACAACATAATTTACAGGTTTGTCTGAAGAATAAAGTATACAAGAATCGCTTTCACACGGTTCTGCTTGTAAAATTTTAACTATTTCAAAATCTTTATTGATAAAAATCATGTCTAATGGTATAAGCGTGTTTTTCATCCAAAAACTTCTGGGTTTTTCATCATCAAAAATGAATAGCATACCGTGATTTTCTTCAAGTTCTTTTCGAAACATTAAACCTTTCATTCTCTCATCATCTTTATCCGCAATTTCTACGCTCACAGTAATTCCGTTCTCAAAAGAAACTTTTGGAGATGTGATTTGAGAATCAATACATGAAGTTAGAAACAGAAGAATTATCGGAATGAAAAAAAATTTTTTCATAAAAAATAAAATTACTCTTGATTTTAAAACATTTTCTAAAATAATAATTTTTTGTTATAGTGGAACCAATGTTTTTAGAAAGGAAATATTTAAATACTTCTCATTAATAAAAATTAGTAAAAAAAGAGGTGTTTTACTTTGGAGAAAAATAAAGATTTTATTCTATGGTTTGATCAAACAGGAATAGAGGATGTTCCGCTCGTAGGTGGAAAGAATGCCAGTCTTGGCGAGATGTATCAAAACCTAACAAAAAAAGGCGTACGTGTACCTAATGGTTTTTCAGTTACAGCATATGCTTATCGATACTTGCTTGAAAAAACCAATACTAAAGAACAAATAGCTCAAATACTATCAGATCTTAACACCTCGGATTTAAGAAATCTTGCTGAAAGAGGAGCGAAAGTTCGAAATCTAATCAGAAACCTTGAATTTCCACTTGAGCTAAAAGAAGCAATAATTGAAAGTTATAAGCATCTTGAAAAACAATACGGTGAAAATGTTGATGTTGCTGTAAGAAGTAGTGCAACAGCAGAGGATTTACCAGATGCATCATTTGCTGGCCAACAAGAAACTTATCTTAATATTCATGGTTATGAAGAATTGATTGATGCTTGTAAGAGATGTTTTGCATCACTTTTTACAAACAGAGCAATATCTTACAGGGTTGATAAAGGATTTGATCATTTCTCAATTGCTTTAAGCATTGGAATACAAAAAATGGTTCGATCAGACATGGCTTGTTCAGGAGTTATGTTTTCTATAGACACAGAATCAGGTTTTAAAGATGCAATCTTTATAACAGGTTCATATGGTCTTGGAGAAAACGTTGTGCAAGGTGCAGTAAACCCTGATGAATTTTATGTTCATAAACCAACGCTAAAACAAGGTTTTAAACCAATCATTATGAAAAAAGTTGGTGAAAAAGCAATAAAGATGATTTATACAACCGATCATAAGCATCCAACAAAAAATGTTCCGGTTGTTGAAGAGGATCAAAAGATATTTTGTTTAACAAATGATGAAGTTTTAGAACTTGCCAGAATGGCTCAAACAATAGAAGATCATTATTCTGAAAAAGCAGGACATTTTAAACCAATGGATATGGAATGGGCAAAAGATGGTGTGACAAAACAGTTATTTATTGTTCAGGCAAGACCAGAAACAGTTCAGTCACAAAAAGACAAAAATGTTTTGGAAAACTATGAATTAAAAGAAAAAGGCGAATTGATTGTTGCTGGTAAATCTGTAGGTTCAAAGATAGGAAAAGGCAAAGCCCATGTTATAAAAGATGTTCAGAACATTCATGATTTTAAGAAAGGGGATGCTTTAATTACAGATATGACTGACCCTGACTGGGAACCGATAATGAAAATTGCTTCTGCAATTGTTACAAACAGGGGGGGAAGAACTTGTCACGCAGCAATCATTAGTCGAGAACTTGGAATACCCTGTATTGTTGGAACAAATAATTCAACTGAAATAATTGTTAACGGTGAAGGTGTAACTGTTGATTGTTCACAAGGGGCTGAAGGATATGTTTACAAAGGGCTTTTAGATTTTGAAGTGAAAGAAACAAAACTTGATTCAATGCCTGTAACTAAGACAAAAATCATGATGAACTTAGCAGAACCAGATCAAGCATTTGAACAAAGTTTCATACCAAATGATGGTGTTGGTCTTGCAAGAGAAGAATTCATAATAAATTCTTACATCAAAGTTCATCCTTTGGCACTTTTAAGATTTGATGAGTTAAAAGATGAAGCTGTTAAAAAAGAAATAGCCAATATAACTTATGGTTATGAAAATAAATCTCAATACTTTGTTGAAAAACTAGCTGAAGGAATAGGTATGATTGCAGCGGCATTCTATCCGAAAAAAGTTATTGTGAGACTTTCTGATTTTAAATCAAATGAGTATGCGCATCTAATTGGTGGTAGTCAATTTGAACCAAAGGAAGATAATCCTATGATTGGTTGGAGAGGAGCATCGAGGTATTATGATGCAAACTACAAAGAAGGTTTTGGACTTGAATGTAAAGCATTTTTGAAAGTTCGAAATGAGATGGGACTTACAAATGTTGAAGTAATGATTCCTTTTCCAAGAACTGTTGAAGAAGTAAAAAAAGTCAAGGCAACAATGAGTGAATTTGGTTTAAAACATGGAGAAAATGGTCTTAGAATTATTGGCATGTGCGAGATACCATCAAATGTTATTTTGGCAGAGGAATTCTTAGAAGAAGTTGATGGTTTTAGTATAGGAACAAA
The DNA here is from genome assembly GCA_018817005.1 of Nanobdellota archaeon. GTDB lineage: Archaea > Nanobdellota > Nanobdellia > Woesearchaeales > JAHIUF01. Next base: position 10,749 of record JAHIUF010000049.1, on the reverse strand, counting down.
TGATTTAACCCAACTAATTCTTGGTGTTGATAGAGATTCAGAACTCGTTGCACATATTTATGATGAACGAAATGAAGCAGTAAAAAGACTTGTTAAACAAGTTATCGAGGTTTGTAATCGTAAAGGAAAATACATAGGTATTTGCGGTCAGGCTCCGAGTGATTATCCTGAATTTGCAGAGTTCGTAGTCGAATGTGGTATTCAGACGATGAGTTTAAACCCTGATACTATTATAAAAACAACACTCGCAACAGCAGAACTTGAGAAAAAGTTGTTTTCTTAAGTAAAGCTTTATTAATAGTTTTTAATTTCTTTTTTTAATGAGAAAAATTGCAATACTAGATTTTGACATGACTCTTAGTTCTAGATATATAACAATGGATTTTTTAGATTATCTGTCAAGAAATAATCTGGTTTCAAAAGATAACTATGCTGCACAAATACAGGTAGAAAAAGAATATCATGCAGGTAAGGTTTCTTATGATGAATGGTGTTTGAAATTTGGAGATCTTTGGATTTCCGGATTGAAAGGAAAAATTGAAAACAAAATACTTTTAGCTGCTGAGAGTTTTTATAAAGATTATAAAAAACAAATTTATAAGTCTTCCTATGAATTAATAAACCTATTAAAAACACATGATTATCACACAGTGGTTTTATCAACCGCTGCATCAGAAGTTGTGAATCTGGCCGTTAAGGATTTATGTGTTGATGAAGTTTTTTCAAGCACTCTTTCAAAAACAAAAGGTGTCTATGATGGAGGAGTTCAGACTGATTTTCATCTGCCACAGGGAAAAAAAGAATTAACAACACAAATTCTTCAAAAATATGGTCGTAAGAATTCTTTTGGATTTGGTGACTCGAGTCATGATGTGGAAATACTTTCACAAGTAGATTTTCCTGTAGCTTTAAATCCTAATAATGAATTATTAAAAATTGCTAAAATGAATGATTGGAATGTTTTTTATCACACAAACATTTTGTCTGGTGTCAAAAAAATCCTTGATGCTTCAAAATAGAATAGAATAAAATAGAGTAAAGCAAAGTAAAACGAAATAAAATAAAATGACATATTTGATGATTGAAAAATTAATGAAGAATTATAATATTAATCAAAAACTTGGCAATGGAGGGTATGCTGTTGGTTTTTGGAAAGAAACAAAGGAATTACTGCTAAAACGTTACGATTTTCCGAAAGGTGATTTTATAATCATGGATGAGAAGGAAAATTTTGTTACTTGGTATTATCAACCGAAAAAATAATGTTTTTCCAAAAACTTTTTATTCTTTAAAATTAATAATTATTATTAACTATGGTTGGAAGGGTTTTAAAACCTAATATTAAAAAGATGTTTTTGATAAACATCTTGAAAGTTTTTTTTGCAGCTCTACTAATAATATTTCTTATAGTAATAATGCATTTCACAGCAGGTCTTGATGTATTCACAGAGATATTTGCGATTTTTGGAATAATTATTGAACCTCTTGTAGCTGTTGTTTGGTTTGTAATAGCAGTTTTTGTAATAACAATAATCCTTTTGTTGATAAATTATTTATCATTTTTAAACATACGATACGAGTTTTATGATAATCATCTTACAATCTATAAAAGTATGCTGTTGATATTCACAAATTCAAAAGAAATTCATTACAAGAACATTTCAAAAGTTACTTTTGATAAAAAAGGTTTTTTAAATGAGCTACTCGACACGGGAACTATTTATCTTGACTTGAGCAGTATGGGTGAAGATAATCTATCTTTAGAGTTCATGGATGAGGTTTCTCAAACTGCTGAGTTCATACAAAGTGCAATAAGAGCATATCTTGCAAGAACACAAGCTGAATACACAGAAAAATATCGAATCAATGACCTTTTAGATAAAGGTGGGCTTTGAAAAAAACAAGGAACTGAGAACGCTATATTTAAATACTAGAAGTTCTATTTTTTATATGTGTTAGACAAAGAACTCGTGATGAAAGTTTTAAGAGAAATTCTTGACCCTGAACTTGGTATTAGTATAGTTGATTTAGGTTTGATATATAGTATTAAGGTCAAAGGTCACGAGGTTTTTATTGAGATGACTCTAACATCGCCTGGTTGTCCTATTGCTTCAGAGATGATTTCTGATGTGGAGAACGCTATTTCTAAACTTAAAGAGGTTTCAAAGGTTAAAGTTGATTTAGTATTTGATCCGCCTTGGACTCTTGATAGAATATCTGCTGTTGCAAGAGCAAAGCTTGGAATCTAACGAAATTTTTTAACACTAATCTTCGGACAATATTTTTTAATAACACATTGGCTGCATTTTGGGCTTATTGGTGCACAAATATTTTGGCCAAAAGTAACTAATATATCATTGTATTCTATCCAGTGTTTTTTTGGTAACTTTTTTCTAAGTGCAAACTCTGTTTTTTCAGGAGTCTTGGTATTTATATATCCAAAACGGTTGCTTATCCTGTGAACGTGTGTATCAACGCAAATACCCATTTTTTGATAGCCCATCGTAATAACTAGATTCGCGGTTTTTCGACCAATACCTTTTATTTTTAAAAGTTCATCGAGGTCGTCTGGAACTTGAGAGTTGTATTTGTCAATTAATAATTTTGATATTTTGTTTATTCTTTTAGCTTTGACCTTGTAAAATCCTGTTGGATAAATGATTTTTTCAATGTTTTTTATGCTTAGTTTTATCATTTCTTCAGGTGTTTTTGCATGTTTGAAAAGATTTTCTGTTGCTCTAAAAGTTGTTTCGTCCTTTGTTCTGAGGCTTAGAATTGTTGATATAAGAATTTTATATGGGTCTCTTGTTTTACGAGTTATCAAAGTAACTGCTGGTTCTCGAAATTGCTTTATTTCTGTTCTAAGTATTTTAAGAACAAGGCTAATTTTCATTTGTAATCATTTTTTTTAAGCATAGTTTAAGTATAACATAAATATTTATAAACCTTTTATTATTTTTTTCATCTATGGTATTGGAAAAATTGTCTGATTCGCTGAAAAACACTCTGCAAAAAGTTACAAACGCGATTTTTGTTGATGAAAAGTTAATTAACGAATTAATTAAGGATATTCAGCGAGCACTTTTACAATCAGATGTTAATGTTCAATTAGTTTTTGATCTTACAAAGAGAATAAAAGAAAAGGCTTTGAAGGAAAATGAACTTTCTAGCATGACTAAAAAAGAGCATCTTATAAGGATTGTTTATGACGAACTTGTTGAATTTTTAGGTGGTTCAGGTTCAAAAATAACTATAAATAAAAAACCATTCAAATTAATGTTGGTTGGTCTTTTTGGTAGCGGAAAAACAACATCTGCCGGAAAACTCGCACTTTTTTACAAGAAAAGAGGTTTTAAGGTTGCAGTTATTCAAACTGATACTTGGAGGCCTGCCGCTTATGATCAGTTAAAGCAACTCTCAGAAAAGGTTAAGGTAACTTTCTTTGGTGATAAAAACGAGAAAAATCCTGTTAAAATATATAAACAATATGAAAAGAAATTAAAGGATTTTGATTTTGTAATTATTGATACTGCCGGAAGAGATGCTTTAAGTGATGATTTAATTAAAGAGCTTAACGATGTGAGTAAAGCTGTTTCTGCTCATGAAAATCTGCTTGTTTTAAGTGCTGATATTGGTCAAGCTGCAAAATCTCAAGCTGAAGCGTTTCATAATTCTTGTGGTGTTACTGGTGTTATGATTTCAAAACTTGATGGAACTGCAAAGGGTGGCGGTGCACTTATTGCTTGTTCTGTTACTAATGCTCCTGTAAAGTTCATTGGACTTGGTGAAAAAACTGATGATTTGGAAGAATTTAAACCTGAAGGTTTTGTTGGTCGTCTTCTTGGAATGGGTGATTTAGAGGCTCTTTTGGAGAAGGCAAGAGGTGCTATTTCAGAAGAGCAAGCCGAGGATCTTGGAAGGCGCTTTTTGAAAGGAGATTATAATCTTATAGATTTATATGATCAGATGAAGGCTATGAAAAAGATGGGTTCTTTAAGTAAATTGATGAATTTAATTCCTGGTCTTAGTCAGTTAAAGATTCCTAAAGAGGCTTTGGAGGTTCAAGAGGGCATGCTTGAAAAATGGCGTTTTGCGATGGATAGCATGACTCAGTATGAGCTTGAGAATCCTGAGGATATGTCTGGTGATAGGGTTGAACGTATAGCTGTGGGTTCAGGTCTTACAACAGGTGTTGTTCGTTCTCTTATTAAACAGTATAAACAGTCAAAAAAACTTGTTAAGATGATGAAGGGTTCTGATAAGAACATGGATAAAATGATGAAAAATTTTCAAGGTAAAATTCCTGGTTTAAAATTTTGATTTTAGAACGAGTTTTTTTTGTTTTATTTGTATTTAAGGTCTTGTAAATTTTTTCTGATTGCGTCAACTGCTGTTAAAAAATCCGTTTCTATTTCAAATCTTATTTTTTTTTCTTTTCTGTCTTTTTCTTCATCTATTATGAAATCTTTGTCTGTTGCGGGTTTTTCAAGATCTTCTAATAATTGTAAATAATTTAATATGTAATGTGAACTCGTGTTCAGACCTATGCCTGTTGTTAATATTTCGTTTAGTTTTGGTTCATTGATTTCGTCGTTATAAAATGCAAGGATTTTTGGATATATACTTAGGCTTATTAACTTGTGTGCTACATCTTCCATGAACTCATCTACAGGGTATTCTGCAAAGTTTTTTTTGTTTTCTTCTAGAAAATATTTTACGTCTTCTGTTTTGGCTGTTTTGTTTTCTATTGCTGTTTCAAAGTCTTTATATTGTTCATAACCTGTTTGTTTGCAAAAATTCCTGATTTTTTTTACATACTGAAAAAGGCCAGTATCTTTTTGTTTTTCTACATATTTTATGTTCTGCTCAACATACATTCTTGTAAGTTTTTTGTCAGCTGGCATCAGTATTTTCCCTTCTTCATTTAGAAGGTAGTGTCCAACTTCAAAATTCCAACCATCAATTTCAAACATTAGTGGTACTTCTAAAATGTTGTTGTCGGGTGCATGTTCAAATTTTTTGATTGATCCTATTGTTATGTCTTTTTTTGTTGTGTTTTTTAAATAGTCAATTGTTCCTTCTGTTTTCAAATGATTATTTATTGTTTGTAGAATTTTCTTATTTGTTTCAGTTATTTTTTCTTCTAGAGAATTTCCGTTTTTTTTGTTGGAAGTCATTTTTAAGTATTAGGGGCATGAAGCTTTAAGGGGTGTATGAGGTGTTGGCCGCTAAGAGAATGTTAGCATCTTCATGCCCTAATATCATTGTGTTACTACTCAATAAGACTAACTAATATATAAATCTTTCGGTTTCACACCACTATTTAGTAAGAACATAATCTTTTTTTTAGTTTTTATTACAAGAAAAACCTTATTTTTAAGAAAACAAACAAGCTATAAACAAGAATCAAAATGGCTGATTCTCCTCTAAAAAGTGTTAATTTTTTTCTTTTAATTAAAAGGATTGCAAGAACTGATGCAAAAAACCAAAAAGGAATATCAAAATAAAGAAATTTTTTTGAAATTGAAAATCCAGAAACGAGAGTACCAGTACCAATAGAAAATGGTGTATTAGTAATATTACTTCTGATAAGAGTTTCAATGGATATGCCTTCTGCTTTTTTTAGGAAAGATTTATAAATTTTTTTTACTTTCAAATAGTATTAAGGGGGTTTTTATTGAAAAAAATAATCATTTACGAAGACTTACCAAGCGAATATGATGATTTAAGATATTTTCTTGAGACCAAAAAGAAACCTTGCCCACCAAACATATCTGACTTTCAAAAAGGATTAATAATCATACTTGAAGAAAATGATTCTTTCAAAGAAGCCTACAGCGTTGTAGCTTATTATACCAGCACAAAAGAACACTTGAGTCAGATTAAATTTGAAAAAGAAAAGAACTGGTCATATGAAGAAAGCTCACCTTTTATGAATGAGGGCTTAATGATGAAGAGAACTTTGAATTTAGATGAACATAATAACGTGGTTCTAGATCAACACCTCTGTGATTTTGAATCAATGAGATTTGTTGATAGACTTTCTCTTGAAAATTATCTCTTTTACAATGAAGGTTGCTTTAAAAGATTAAATAAAACATATCTTAGAGCATTAATCTATGATATTGAAATAACAAAAAAAACTTCTAAAGTTTCTGAAAAAAAAACTGTTACAACCAAGGAATATCAACCAATAACTCTTGAAACAAAGATAGAAACAAAAATTATTCCTGAGAAACTAGTTCCAAAGCCTGAAATAAAATCTTTTTCTATTCCAAAAAGTTTGCAAAAAAATCAACCAAAAAAAGAAATTATCGTATCTGATCACGAAGATTCTGAAGAAATTTTTGAAAATCGGGAATTTTAATACAAGCACCACAAGCATAAGTGTGGCCGCCACCGTAACCATCAACATCTAAAAGAGCTTTTTTCACAAGATTTGAAAGTTTATACTTCGAAGCTCTAAGAGAACACTTCATCTCACCATTTCTGGATCTTGCAACAATAATTATTTTTTCAGGATATCTGTATAACAACTCATTGCTCATATCACCAGTAAAAGAAGTTGTTGAGTCATTGTATTCAAAAAAAAGAATTGAATCATCAGATATCTCGACACTACTTAACAACTCTTCGTATTCTTTGTTGATTTGTTCAAATCTTTTATATACAAATTTTCCTCTTGGAGTGGTTTGTTTTAATATTTCATAAGGACTTTCAATCCTTGTTAAAATTTTCATTGATTTCATAACATCACTATGTTTGCCCTTAAGATTAAATGATACAATTTTTGCAAGAAGACCAATTTTTGTATCAAACAAAGCTTCTCCAGGGTAAGTTATTCCTTTCGGGAGAAGATCAGGAAACTTTTCTGAAAACGCATCTGAAAACTCTGGAATAAACCAATCACCAATACAACCAACCATTGCAATCCAAAGATTTTTCTTAAAAATACGATACAACCAATAACTCGTTGGTCTATTATCTTTGTCATTATGAACTCGCGGATTAAAATAAGTAACTTTTTTTCTTAAAACAACAGGGTGGTGATCCAACCAAACAACATCTGATTTAACATTATCAAGAAATTCTTGGCTGATACTTGGAATGTCTAAAATGAAAACTCTATCATGTTCATAATGTTCTGTTCTAGAAGAAAAAGATGCTGAAAGTTCTGGCGCTGTTTTCAAAACAAAACCTCTACCATCACCTATTTCTTTGTAAATTTGCAAAAAAGAAGACATACCGTCAGGGTCATCATCAAAAAAAATTAGCGGTCTATAAGTATTCGCAACAATTTCTCTGAATTTCTTTATTTCTTCCTTTGTTAAAGCCACACAAATACAAAGAAGATGTTTTTTTATAAACTTTGTTTTTTTAAGTAGTAAAATATATAAATGCTTTTGTCAAATATTATAACATGTTTTTTTCCACCAAACAAATTGATGTGAAATTTTATCTTGATAAAATAAATCATAATCTCGAATCGAATAATTTTTTTAACTTTGAAGAAAACAAAAAATATGCTGAAAAAATTATAGACTTCTTAACAGAATACTTAAACAAATATTCTCATGAAATACACTTGATAAAAAGAAACAGGCTTAGAAAAGCTCTTGAATACTTAAAAAATTTCAGACACTGTTGTAAACGAAAAAAAAAGGATTCTTGTCAAATTATCTTTGAAGAAATAAAAAAAGAATTTCATGAATACACTATTGCAGGTTCGGTGTATCTTGTAAGGCATGCAGATAAATCAAAAGAAGAAAATCGAAATCTTTCTTTTATGGGTGTTAAACAAATGAAGCATTTTGCTGAACAAATAAAGGAAGAAATCATGATTGCTCCAAAACCTGTCGAAATACAAATATATTATAGTGAGAAGAGAAGGACTCTTATTTTTTCAAATATCATCACTCACATTAATAAAGCAGAAAAATTATGTGATAAAGAAATAACTATTGTTGAAAAAAAAGATTCCAGATTGTTATTCGGTAACTTTTCAGATGAAGAATTTGCTGACTTGGAACTGGATATGGAGAAATATGGTCCGGATGAAGGCACGTTTATTCACTTTGAAAAATGGATTGGAGGAAGAGGAATTTTCAGTTCACAGATGAAAAACAAACATGCACCGGACGCATTTGTTATTAAAAACAAGATTGAGAATTTTGTTACATTCGGTCGCAAAGAAACTCTAAGAACTGATAAGTATGTTATAGTTATAGGAGTAAGTCATGCATTCATACTTGACTCGTTCTTATATTATCATGCTTTAAGAAATCAAATAATTTCAACTGCTGAATATGCAAAAATTGAGATTAATAGTCTTTTTTATAATGGTGGTTGGTATGGTTTATAATATTAATTTTTTGAAACACAACTTTTAAATAATCTAACTAGTAATGTTTTAATAATAAATTGAACAAAAAACAAATCTATAAAAAAACTTTTATTAGAGACTTTTCGCTTGTAAACATAGAAATATGGTATAGAGCAGAAAGCAAGAATTTTAAGCAGTGGACAAACACCAACCAGCCTTATCAGCCTTACATAGTTTTTGAGAGAAAAAATAACTTAGTCAATGTTTATTATGGTAGTCAAGGATTAGCTTGGACTGAAAAAGAACTTATAAAAAAAATAAGTGAAAAAGGATTCTTAAAGAAAATAGAAGAGACTGTCAAAGAAAAAATTCTTCCTATAAAAAAAATCTATGAAAACATCCAAACCTTAAATCATAGAGACTTAGTTGATTTTTTAGACAGATTTGAAGATTTATATCCTTGGATGGAAGCATTATGGTTTCTTTGCACCATTACTAAAAAAAAAATTGATATAAATCCTCTTAAAAAGATTAGGGATGAAACTGATAAACTTGCACCAAACACAGAATTAGTCATCAGAAAATCCGTAAGTAACTGTTTTCCAAAATATAAAAAATACGCTGATGTCATTTCAGGAAATGAAGTCAAAACACAACAACTACCATCTAAAGCTGAACTTGAAAAAAGAAAGAATGGATACTGGTTTACAGATAATAAATTATTTATTGGCACAACAAAAAAACTGATTGAAAAATTGTTTGGTGTAGAAATAGAAACTATAGATTCAAAGAATATTACACAACTAAAAGGTCAAATTGCTTATAAAGGTATTGTGCAAGGAAGAGTCAAACTTTTAATGAGCTTTAAAGAAGTTGATAAAGTAAAGAAAGGTGATATTATTGTGTCTTCAATGACCATGCTTGATGTCTTACCCGCAATGGAAAGGGCTGCTGCTATTGTTACAGATGAAGGTGGTGTTCTTTGTCATGCAGCAATCATCAGCAGAGAATTGAAAAAACCTTGTATTGTTGGAACAAAGATTGCAACACAAGTTTTCAAGGATGGAGACTTGGTTGAAGTTGATGCAAACAAAGGTGTTGTTAGAATAATTGAACAAGAGAAAACTGATTGGACTATTTTAAGATCCAGATATATACCTGCACTTTTTCCTTTTATGATATACTGGGTTTGGGATATTGAAAAAGAGATTGGTATTGAAGAAGTCAAAGAAGTTCATGCTTGGAAAGAAGGGTTGGTTTGGGCGATATGGTCTGAAAAAAGTCTTAGAGATCTAGGTGTTAAGGTATTGGAAAAGTTAAAGACTTGGAATCTTAAAAAACTTCGATTAAAAGGTTATAGAGCGGGAGAAAATTGTTTGAAGTATGTAAAACAATTTTCGAAAAAAAATCACACACCAAAAGAGTACCTGACTTTCTTCAAAAAGTTTACAGAATTATATGTTGATTTGATGCGCTACAATATGATTTATTGGTTGTTTGCCGGTAAAACACTGGAAAAAAAACTATCTGCTAAAATAAAAGATGATTCAGTTATTAGAGTTATGTCGATGCCAAAAGAAGAATCTTATAGTGCAAAAGAAGAACAAGATTTTCAAACTTTGATAAACTTGGCAGAGAATAATTTTGGTAAAAAAACCATACGTGAAATTAAAAAATTTGTGAAAAAATATTATTGGTTTCCATATGAATATGTTGGTCCTGATATTTGGACAGAAGAGTCAGTTACACAAAGAATCAAAAATTCTCTTCATAAAAAAGAGTTTTTTGAAAAAGAGAATGTTGCTAAACAGCAAATAGCGTTAATTAAAAAATTCAAGTTTTCAAAAGAAACAATAAATGACTTTGAGCTATTACAATTCTGTACTTTGTTACAGGATGATAGAAAAATGTATCATAGTCACATTTGTTATTATGTTAATGAGTTAATAATGCGAAAAATGGCTAAAACTTTACAAATATCTTTTGAAAAAGCCAGATTAGTTGAAGAAACAATTCTAAAAAAATATGTTGAAACTAAGGATTTTAAATTATTTAACAAGGAACTTGATGAACGACTAAAATTTTTTGTTGTTGGAAGAAAAAAATCTGGTGAAAACTATTTTTTTTCAGGAAAAAATGGAGAGAAATTCTTGGAAGAACAAAAGGTTGAACTTCCAATACCAATAGAACATGTTTCTCAAGTTAAAGGGCAAATTGCTTTCAAAGGTAAAGTACGAGGAAAGGCTCGAGTTTTGAGAACTTCACAAATAAAAGATTTTAAAGAGGGAGAAATAATATTTACTGGGATGTCAACACCTGACTTTGTGCCTTTGATAAAGAAAGCTGCTGCTATTGTTACAGATGAAGGTGGTGTTCTTTGTCATGCAGCAATCATCAGCAGAGAATTGAAAAAACCTTGTATTGTT